>CALPIT020000153.1 GCA_943323705.2 Streptomyces griseus | reverse complement strand
CTTATTTTTATTTTCTTATTATTTATTTATCCGCCACCAAGACACCAAGTCACAAAGAAACACAAAGGCTGTTTTTAAATTATAGTAGATAATTATAATTGTCCCCCTCTGCCTTCAGGAGATAGGGGTGAGGCTATTCAACAAACCGCAATCAAAGTCCCCCTTGGGGGATTTAGGGGGCTACCACTTCCTTATTTCTTATTTTTATTTTCTTATTATTTATTTATCCGCCACCAAGACACCAAGTCACAAAGAAACACAAAGGCTGTTTTTAAATTATAGTAGATAATTATCATTGTCCCCCTCTGCCTTCAGGAGAGGGGTTAGGGGTGAGGTTCTTCAAAAAACCGCAATCAACTTCCCCCTTCGGGGGATTGAGGGGGCTCCCTAAAACCTCCTCCCATACTCCTGTGTCGTTACCCCTGTAATATTTTTAAACGCTACAATAAAAGTGTTATACGACGAAAATCCAACTTTAGCAGAAAGCGTTTCTACTTTATGTTCGTTAAGATATCCTCCCTCGAGTAATTTGGTGGCGTCATGAATGCGAACAATCTTTTTATAATCGGTAAAGCTTTCGTTGCAATGGTATTTGAAAATGAAGTTGATATGGCTGGTGGGAATATTTAAAGCAACACCGATATCATCAATACTCAAATCTGGATTTCGAAAAGCATGGGTGTGAAAAGACATCTCTTCAATTTGATGAAGATAAATCATCAGCTGTGATTTGATTTTTTCTTCTAATTTTCTTTCCTTCTCACTTGCAATGGGGATTACGGTGCCTTTTATTACCCAGACGCTGCTGAGTACTACCATTTCAGTTGCTTCATCTATGGATTTATTTAAAAAATTATATCCGTAGAGAATTTTCGGTGTAAGGATTATTTTTACAAAAATTCCTAACCATACCAATGCCAACATCCAAAGGTGACTGTTGCTGAAATTGCCAGGATTTTTCGACATCATGCCGGATATCGCACGAATCAAAAACATTAATAAAAAAGAAACATATACAAATAGGCTCCAATTTTTTATCAGGTTATTTTGTTTTTGAATGGCATTAATGTCAGAACTGCGATTCCACACGTATTTATAGAGTATCAAGAATGCTATAACCGAATATATTAAGTAGAATAACATGCCGATAATAAAAAACAGTTTCCTATACAAAACTACCTGATCTGCACTAGCGTAAGCAATGGCGATAGCTAAGCCTCCAATCAAAAAAGGCGCGATAAAATGAAACAAATTCGACACCTCAAACTTTTTTTCGAAAACTATATTTTGTAAATAGAGGTAGTAGCAGGGCATCACAAAGCCCGTGCTAATATCGAGTATGTATCCCAATTTCCTGAATTCGATTACTGTAAAAGCCTCCGATAAACCATGAAACAAAAATCTTAACACGTTAATTGTAATAATAATTAACAGGTATTTATTGATGAGTGAATATTCTTGATTTTTGTTTTTCCCATAGATTAAAGCGATGCACAACATCCCAATCGCTGCAGTAATAAAAAAAATAATGGTGCTAAACATGAAAGGAAAAGTTTTAAAAGGAAAGGGATAAAATACCATCATAATGGTATAAAAATCGAGTTGTAAATTACCTACAATAATGCAAACCATTATAACAATCATCTCCCAAATAATGATAATCGTATCTCAAAACTTGGAAAATGGGCATTAAAAACCTCAAAAAAAAATTTTAAGCTAAAACGCAGGTGGTTTTTTTACAATCGAAACCGTTTTGTACCATCAAAAAACGAATTAGGTTAATAGTATCACATTTTGTAATACTATTTAGCTTTTTTCTCAGGTTTTAAGACACTCAAAAACAGGGAAATCAAAAAATCGTATCCCAATACTGGATAATCGTATCTCAAAAATTGGTAAATAACAATCTGCTATTGTTGGTATAATACTATTGGATTTTTTTTACACAAAAATAAAATCTATGAAAAAAATTTATTTCATTCTTTGTCTGTTAGTATTTGCCTCTTTGGTTACTAAAGCGCAGGTACCCAACGAACCAACCAACCTAGTGGTTACACCCATAACGACTGGCGGCATGGTACAATTTACGGCTCCATCAGATTCTGGTGGTTCTACCATTACCAATTACGAGTACTCTACTGATGGAGGTGCTAATTGGGTTACTCCTTCTCCTGTCATTACTGCAAGCCCATTAATTATTAGCAGTGGCTTAACCAACTGTACAACGTACTCAATAAAACTTCGTGCTGTAAATGCGGCTGGCAGTGGCAGTGCTTCTGCAGCCGCGAGTTTAACGCCTACGGAATCTGTAGTACCAGGTATCAACTGGACGTCAAGAACTTCTGCGGCGGATAATAGCTGGTATGGCGTTACCTATGGCAACGGCGTTTTTGTGGCGGTTTCTGGATCTGGAACAGGCAACCGAGTGATGACTAGCCCCGATGGGATTACTTGGACGAGCAGAACCTCGGCAGCGAATAATTTTTGGAATAGTGTTACTTATGGCAACGGTCTTTTTGTTGCAGTGTCTGAATCTGGCACTGGCAACCGTGTTATGACGAGCCCAGATGGGATTACGTGGACGTCTAGAACTTCTGCTGCGGATAATAGCTGGATTAGCGTCACCTACGGCAACAATCTTTTTGTGGCGGTGGCATATAGTGGCATAAACAACCGTGTTATGACGAGCCCCGACGGGATTAACTGGACGACAAGAACCTCAGCTTCAAATAATAACTGGGTTAGCGTCACCTATGGCAACGGTCTTTTTGTGGCGGTTGCTGCAACTGGAACCAACCGTGTGATGACGAGCCCCAATGGGATTAACTGGACGACTAGAACCCCGGCAGTGGACAATGGCTGGAATAGCGTCACCTATGGCAACGATCTTTTTGTTGCGGTGTCATCTAATGGCAGTGGCAACCGTGTAATGACGAGTCCCAATGGGATTACGTGGACGTCTAGAACTTCTGCGGCTGAAAATAGCTGGAATAGCGTCACTTATGGCAACAGTCTTTTTGTGGCGGTGTCTTCTACTGGCAGTGGTAACCGTGTGATGACGAGCCCTGATGGGATTATCTGGACGAGCAGAACCTCAGCGGCGAGTAATAGCTGGCGTAATGTAACCTATGGCAATGGTCTTTTTGTAGCGTCTTCGACTTCCGGCTCAAGCAACCGTGTGATGACGAGTAGTTTTGCTGTAGCAGCTGATGCTCCAGTGATTGGCTCGGCTGCTTTTGGTAGTAGCACAACAGTTAATTTTACGCAATCATCTTCAACGCTTGCTCCCTCTATTTCTAATTACGAATATTCTACTGACAATGGTAGTAATTGGACGGCGACATCTCCAGCAGATTCAACAAGTCCTTTAACCATAACAGGTTTGGCAGCAGAAACAAATTCAATTATGATTCGGGCTGTAAATATTGTGGGTAGTTCTTGTGCTTCCAATAAATTTGAAGCACTTGCATGCTTATCTACATCTTCAACAGAAACGATTAATGCTTGTAGTAGCTACACTTGGCATGGCTCAACATACACTTCATCCAACAACACCGCAACATGGACAGGCACAAATGCGGCAGGATGTGATTCTGTGGTAACGTTGAATCTGACGATTACACCTCAACCAGCAATGCCAACATTAGCATGTTATGAAACGGCAACCTTCAATACAACAACATGTTCATGGGATGTAACGGGGACGCCAGTGTTAGCCAATGCAGGCGGTGATGCTTCAGCATGTGGTGGTTCTGGTTCCAACTATAACTTGTTTTATCAAAATGCAACAGGGTCAGGTGGTACAGTAAGTTGGTCGAGTACAGGAAACGGATGGTTCCAGTATTTAACAGGTAGTGGTCCTTACACTGATTTGTCTCCAATTTACCATATTGGTACTACAGATTTATCCAATGGAAGTGTAACGCTAACCTTAACGGTTACTGGCGCTAATGACTGTGTGGCAACATCAAGTTTTACGTTGTCATTAGCAGCGCCTCCAGTAGCAGTGATCGATCCTTCGTTAGTTAATCCATGGGATGAACTTCATGTATGCGAAGGAGGTTCATATAGTTTCTCGAGTGCAATAGTAACTCCCGGTTCAGAAATTTCTTGGAGTGGCGGCGATGGAAGTTTTAATAATTCAGGAATTCAAAATCCAATTTATACACCAGGGCCAGATGATATCCAAAATGGACATGTTTACATCAATCTTAATGTGAATTCAAATGACGGGTCGACTCTGTGCGATAATCGGGTTTCAGTTGAATTAATTATCGATCCTGCATCAGCAATGCCAACATTAGCATGTTATGAAACGGCAAGTTTTAATCCAACAACTTGTTCATGGGATATTACTGGAACACAACCTACAATGCCAACATTAGCTTGTTACGAAACTGCTACTTTCAACACATCAACATGTACTTGGGTAGTAACAGGTTCTGCTAATGAAGCCATTGTAACTACAACTTCATCTTGTAATACATATTCATGGTCTGCTAACAGTAGTAATTATACGCAAAGCGGAACATACAGCTACAATGCTAATTGTCAGAATTATATATTGAACTTGACCATAAAGCAATCGACAACATCAACAACCAATGCTACTGCAACAGGAAATTATAGCTGGAATGGAAACAGCTATACATCAAGTGGAACATACACTTATCTTACTACCAATGCGGCAGGCTGTGATAGTGCAGCTTTGTTGAGCCTTACCATAAATGCAATAGTCATCAACAACATCAGTAACGTATGTACTTACATCGGCACCAACCAAACATTGACTTACACAGCGAGTGTAGCCGGAGCTAGCAGCTATGCATGGACGTTACCTCAAAATACACAATTGGTATCGGGCCAGGGTACACGAAGTGTTGTAATTAAATTGTTGAATGGATTTGCTAGTCAAGCTAACAAACAAATCAGAGTAACACCATCTGGTGGAAGTTTGCAGATTATTTATTTGGCTGCTCAATCACCAGTTTCGCCTGCTGCCATTATTGCATCAACTACAAATGTTTGTGCTAGTATAGGTAACAATGTTCCTGTGATATACAAAATTCCAAAATTACTTGAGTCGGGAACTACTAATGCAACAGCATCATCTTATTTGTGGTCAGCTCAGAATGGAACAACAAATATTACACATCCCAATGGTAACGGAGTAAATGATACAGTAGTTGCAGTTACATTCAATGCTAATTTCAGTACGAGCACGATAACTGTGCAATCAGTAAATGCTTGTGGTGTCAGTGGAATCAGAAGTTATTTAATTACTCGTAATAATCCAACCGTAGGGATAATAAGTGGCCCAACCAATTCATGTGAATATATTGGAGCTACAGGAACTGTTGCCAATTACAGTGTAGCTGCAATTGCTAATGTACATTCATATACTTGGACTTTACCTTTAGGAGCAACAGATGTTAACGGTCAGGGAACGAACACCATTTCATTCAAGTATCCTGTAGGATTTACAGGAGGTTCTATTTCGGTGAACGGTACGAATGGTTGTGGTACAAGTTCAACTAGAACATTATCCATCAGTAGGCTTTTACCTGGAACACCAGGCAACATAGATGTGATCAATACACAGACTTGTTTAAATAGAGTGTACACTTATTCAATTGCAACATTGCCAAGAAATGCTACTTCAGTTTTATGGACAGTGCCTTCAGTTGGCACATTGGTAAATGGCCAAGGGACAAGAAGTATTACGGTTAGTTATCCAAATGGAGTAGTGGATGGAGCTATTACGGTAAAAGGAGTTTCTAATTGTGGTACAAGTGGTACAAAGTATAGTATTGTTAAACTGGCGCCCTGTCCTGCAAGTCCTTCAACACAATATACAAAAGGAGTGATGAGTGTAACGCCATCATCAATGGATGTAAAGGTATTCCCTAATCCAACTACTTCATCTTTCAATTTGCAGGTAACCGCTGGCGGTATTAAGTCTGCAATACAAACAAGAGTTTTGGATTTACAGGGAAGATTGATGAAAACGATAACAATAAAATCTAATGAAAATATATCGCTTGGTGCTGAATTAAAACCTGGTGTGTATATGCTTGAGGTTTTACAAGGTGTGGAGAAGAAGGTGGTGAGGATGGTGAAGTATTAAGGCCCCCTCAATCCCCCGAAGGGGGAAGTTGTTCAAGGGTTTAAAAGTTTAATGGTTTAAGGTTAACCAGCGTAGCGACTTAAACCATTAAACCATAAACCTTATAACCTAG
>CALPIT020000152.1 GCA_943323705.2 Streptomyces griseus | reverse complement strand
TATTACGGATAACCTGATTGATAAATCAGAATCCAATGACAGTGTGTTGAGTAAAGAAGAAGCGGAAAAATTAAAATCATTGTTTGACAAGCCACACGAAGGCTTACATCTTCAAGTTGAAATAAAAGGATTGAATGTAGATTCGGTACCGGTAACGGCTACACGCCCGGAGCAAATGAGAAGAATGAAAGACATGGCTGCAGTAGGAGGAGGGATGGCTGCTTGGTATGCTAATATGCCTGATGAAGTATATATGACTATTAATGGTAACCATCCATTATTTAAAAACATTCTTGCAGAATCAGATGCTGCTAAACAAGAAAAGCTGGTAAAAAATCTTTCGGATTTAGCTTTGCTTTCTCAAGGTTTGCTGACGGGAAATCATCTTACCAGTTTTATAAATAGAAGTGTAGAATTAATGGATGTAAAATAATCTAACCTCCCTAGCCTTGGCCTTAAGGCCAAGGCTAGGGAGGCCCAAGGCTAGGTGGGTTTGCAATCCATTACCATCATTTGCAATTTCGTATTGCCATTGAATTCATTTTCATCAAGAGTGAATACGATGTCGAAAGGTTGCCCTGAAAAAACAAGGTCAGCTTTTTCTGGCATATTAAAACCAATTCCCGACATGGCTACACCATTTTGTTTCACTTCGAATTTTACGTGTTGATCTTTTAATAATTTGGAATAACCTGAATTGCTTACATTTCTAGCTACAAATATTGGCCTCATATTTTCAGGGCCGAAGGGTTCCATTTGAGAAATGATATTGAAGAAGGTTTGATTGATTTCAGAAAAATTAATTGCAGCATCAATCGTGATTTCGGGTATAAGCATATCATCTGTAACATTCGCGGCAACTACAGCTTCAAATTTTTCGGTGAATTTCTCGATATTTTCTGGAAGCATGGAAAGGCCAGCTGCAGCAAAGTGGCCGCCGAAAGCGAGCAAATATTCTTTACATTGATAAATGGCTTCGTATAAATTAAATCCCTTGATACTTCTTGCGCTGCCTGTAGCGATGCCGTCACTTTGTGTAAGTACAATGGTTGGACGATAATGATGTTCAATCAATCTTGAAGCCACTATGCCAACGACACCTTTGTGCCAGCTCTCATTAAATACAACACATGATTTTTTGTTGATCAGGTATTCATTGTTGTTTATTAATTGCAATGCTTCTTGTGTGATAGATGAATCTGCTTCTTTTCTGTCTGAATTATCGGACTGCAATAATTCACCTAATGCTAATGCTGCCTTTTCATCTTTCTCAATAAAAAGTTGAACCGCTTTTTTGGCATCATCCATTCTGCCTGCTGCATTGATTCGTGGTGCAATGACGAATACTACATTTGTGATGGTCAACTTCTTTTTTAAAGAACCTAGTTTAATGAGTGTACTGATACCTAGAGATGGATTTTCATTGATTTTCTTTAGTCCATAATAAGCGAGGATTCTATTCTCTCCATTCATCGGTACAATATCTGCTGCAATTGCAATAGCTACAAGGTCGATATACTGCAAGTATGATGATTCAGGTAATTTGTAATGTAAAGCTAAGGCCATCATCAATTTAAATCCAACCCCACAACCACATAGGTCTTTGTAAGGGTAATTACAATCTTGTTGTTTTGGATTAAGAATGGCAACCGCTTTTGGGATTTCTGGTCCGGGAAGATGATGGTCGCAAATGATAAAATCAATACCTAACGATGAAGCATAATCGATAAGTTCTACAGATTTAATACCGCAATCCAAACAAACAATTAAAGTGAAACTATTTTCTTTTGCAAAATCAATTCCGGCCTTGCTGACACCATATCCTTCTTTGTATCGATGCGGAATATAATAATCAGTTAATGTGGGTTCATGAATTGAAGTTATGAATTGATAAAAGCTAGCTACAGAGGTTGTGCCGTCTACATCATAATCACCAAACACTAGTATTTTTTCTTTTTGTGAAATTGCGGATTCTATTCTTGCAACCGCTTTGTCCATATCTTTCATCAACCATGGGTCGTGAAGTTTATCCAATGAAGGTCTGTAAAAATCTTTTGCCACTTCAAAGTCAGTGATACCACGAGACACAAGCATATTGCAAATCGTTTCGCTGATTTTTAGTTGTTCCCTAAGTTTTGATGTTTGAGTTACATCTACGGGTATGATATTCCATCTTTTTTCCAAAGTCAGTATTTTCTATCAGTTGTGTATCGAACCAAATCTTCCAAAGCGCCTCTTACTGGTCCCGGGTTAAATCGGTTTAGAATTTCTAGTGCTTCGTCGCGATAATTTTCCATTTTTTGTGTTGCATAGGCAAGTCCACCAGATTCATTTACTTTTTCGATTACAAATTTAATACCTGCCGCAGTTTTGTTCTCGTTTTTAAGAATGTATATTAACTTCCTTCGAGTAGTTTTATCCACTTTATTTAAAGTGTAAATAATCGGCAGGGTAAGTTTTTTTTCTTTGATATCATTTCCGGTTGGCTTGCCTATTTTATCGCTGCCATAATCGAATAAATCATCTTTTATTTGAAAAGCGATACCTATTTTTTCGCCAAAGGATTTCATTTCATTGGTGACATTCAAATCTTTGCTGGTGCTATAAGCACCAATACCACAAGCTGAAGACAACAATGAAGCGGTTTTGTTTTTGATGATTTCAAAGTAAATCTCTTCGCTAAGATTTAATTTTCTAGACTTCTCGATCTGAAGCAATTCGCCTTCACTCATTTTCTTCACAGCATCTGATAATATCTGCAAATGTTCGAAGTCATTGTTGGATGTGGAAAGCAGCAAACCTTTTGATAAAAGGTAATCGCCAACCAATACAGCAATTTTATTTTTCCAAACAGCATTTATAGAGAAAAAACCTCTACGTTCAAGGGATTCGTCAACCACATCGTCATGAACAAGTGTTGCGGTATGCAGCAATTCTACTAGAGCGGCAGCCCGATAAGTAGATTCATTTACTTCGCCATGTAATTTTGCACTTAAAAAAACAAACATGGGTCTGATTTGCTTGCCTTTGCGTTTGATAATAAATTTCATTATCCTATCTAACAACGGCGTATTGCTTTTTACGGCGTCTTCGAATTTTTTTTCGAAGACACTTAACTCTTCTTTGATGATATTAGTTGCGAGCTTCATTTTAATTATTGGGCAAGTTAAGGAAGGTTAAAGGCCTTGCAAATTATTTTCATAAAAAAGGACAGTTTATTATTTTTTATCACGAATTAATTAGAAAAACATTTTATAAAGCATATTTTAGATAAGAAATTGACCTATAAATGATTCTAATGTAAATAAAACATAATTTTTTTTGGTTTTTGTTTAGTTGTTGGATAAATTTGCGACACACAAAGTTGTATATTTAGAAAAATATTAATTATTAAAACATGCAAAGCAAAAAGTACACATTATTATTGGCTATGTTTTTCCTTACTTTAGGAACTACATTTGCGCAAAAATCAACAAGCGGATACGACGTTTACGATTCCACTGTTATCACCAGAAAAGGTCAGCCACAACAAAATGAATTCTGGAACAACACGTATAATTTCCCTTCAAAACCACGCAACATGTGGGAAGTGGGTTTGTCAGGTGGTTTGTTCAATGTTTCTGGTGATGTACCTAGCGTAATTCCTACATTTGGTTTTGCTGCTCACGTTAGAAAATCTTTAGGTTATGTATTCTCTTTGAGAATGCAATATATCTATGGAACTGCAAAAGGATTGAATTGGAATGCATCTGAAAATTATGCAAAAAACACTCCAATATCTCAATACTACAGCGCTCCCATCAATGGTGGAACTACTATCCCTGGAAGAACAGCTGAGGTTGTTTACTACAACTACAAAAACAAAACTCAGGATTTGAGTCTTCAGGCTTTGGTGTCTTTGAACAACATCAAATTTCATAAAAACAAATCTAGTTGGGTAATGTATGGTGGTGCTGGTATCGGTGCAACTACTTACGAAACCATGTTGAATGTTAGAAATGAAGCTGCTGGAACAACTTACAGCGATTTATTCACTAGCATTTACAGCAGCAGCACAAATGTCTACAAGAATAGAAAGGACATCCGTAAGAAACTAAAAGATGGTATGGATGATACTTACGAAGAAGCCGCACAGTCAAATGGTGTTCGCAGACCAGAATTAGGTGGCCAGACTTTACAATTTTCTACTTCAGTTATTTTTGGTGTAGAATTCAAATTGGCTAAAAGAATCAACATTGCAATTGAAGATCGTCATACATTCATCAAAGATGATTTACTTGATGGTCAACAATGGCAAGAAAATCCATACGGAGATGCTGCTTTATCACCAAACTGGGATTCTTACAACTACTTGTCAGTTGGTTTGAATTTCAACCTTGGAAAGAAATCAGTTGAACCATTATGGTGGTTAAATCCTTTGGATTATGTTTATAGCGAACTTAACAATCCTAAGCACACGAAATTCCCTAAACAAACATATGATGATGCTGATGCTGATGGCGTAGTTGATCAATTGGATCGTGAACCAAACACACCAGCTGGCGTTTCTGTAGACACTCATGGTGTTTCAAGAGATACTGATGGTGATGGCGTTCCTGATTACAAAGACAAACAATTAATCACTCCTTCTGAGTGTCAACCTGTTGATGGCGATGGTATTGGTAAATGTCCAGAACCAGAGTGTTGCAAAAACCCTCCAGCTCCTCCAGCTCCAGAATGTCCTGCTGATTATCCTAGCCTTTCTTACAAAGGAAACGGTGCTGGATTAAGCGCAGATATCAAAGCTTTATTGGCTGTTGTAGCTGCAAAATTGAAAGCTAATCCTAAGTGTAACATCACTATCAATGGATATCCTGAAGCTTCTAAAGCTGCTCAGGCTGTATGTCAACAAAGAGTTGATGCAGTTAAAATGTATTTGGTTCAAAAAGAAGGAATCAGTGCAGAAAGACTTTCAACTAATTGCGAAGTTGGTGGTGGAGATAAAAACACTATCGATATCAAATCGAACTAATTTTTCTAAAAATACTTTTTGCAAATACAAAAGCCCTCCAATTTGGGGGGCTTTTTACATGGATTAACATTTGTTTTCGTAAGATTCGTAATTTAAGAGCATAATTTTCGATAAAAACCATTAGATTTGCGACTCTTTATGCGACAGCTAAAATTAATTTTCATACTCTTCATGATTTTTGGAACACTGGCTTCTTGTAGCAAGTTTGTAAAAATCCAGAAAAGTAAAGATTATGATTATAAATTAGCTAAGGCAGATGAATATTTTAGCAATAAAAAGTATCGTTTTGCACAACAGTTGTATGAAGAGTTGTTTCCTGTTTTCAAAGGAACTCAGAAGTTTGAAGATCTTTACTATAAATACGCTTATTGTTTTTACTACGATGAATTCTATAGAGACGCAGAGAATCTTTTTAAAGGATATCTCGAAGTGTTTCCAAATAGTACCAAAGCAGAGGAAGTAGATTACATGAGAGCTTATTGTTTTTATCAATTATCACCCAAGCTTGAGTTAGAACAAGTAAACACACTCAAAGCCATGGGCATGATGCAGACATTCATCAATACCCATCCAGGTTCTGAAAGAAACAAAGAAGCAACTGAAATAATTGATAAGTGTAGAGAAAAGCTAGAGATGAAAGAATATAGAGGTGCAGAATTATATTATAATTTAGGAGAGTTCAGAGCAGCAGCTATTGCTTTTTCAACTTTACTGAATAATTATCCAGAATCTGCATCCGGAGAAAAATATAAGCTAATGGTGGTTAAAGCTTACTATAAATTTGCAAAGCTCAGTATTCTTGACAAACAAGAAGAACGGTTTGAAAAAGTAGTTTCAGAATATGAAGATTTTGTTGACAGATATCCTGAAAGCAAGTTTTTATCTGAAGCAGAATCTCTTAGTATACAAAGTCAAAATCAAATAAAAGCAATAAAAAATGAGCAAACTTCGTCGTCATCTAAGCGGTAATACCAGCAGTTCAGTTGAGCCCAAAAAACTTTCAGATTTGAAAGCCAAAACAGGCAATCTTTACGAATCAATAGCTGTGATTGCAAAGAGAGCCAATCAAATTAACATCTCTATTAAAGAGGAGTTACATAACAAATTGGAAGAATTCGCCAGTCATACAGATAGTCTTGAAGAAATTCATGAAAATAAAGAACAAATAGAAATCTCTCGTGCTTACGAAAGAATGCCTAATCCATCTTTATTAGCAACAACAGAATTTCT
>CALPIT020000151.1 GCA_943323705.2 Streptomyces griseus | reverse complement strand
TAGCGTCTGAATTGGGAAGAACCGCTACATGATTTGATGGAAAGAAATCGGCAATTCCTTTAAAAAGTAACGGGTTGTTTGCACCGCCTCCACTTATAAATATATCACAGTCTTGGTTACCCGAAACAAAATGATTAATGGCATGAGAGATTCTATCAACAGTAAATTTGTTTAACGTCGCCATTACATCTGCAGCTGGGATATCTTTTGTTTCACTTTCTTGAAGCGCAGTTTCAATAAACTCAATATTGAATAATTCAGGTCCGGTTGTTTTTGGAAATGGTAATTTGAAAAACGGATGTGATTTTAATGTAGCCAGTAAAGTTGTATGAACTTCTCCTGAATTTGCAAATGCAGCATCTTGATCAAATTGTTTTTCAGGAAAATGTTTGTTGATCCAAATATCCATCAATTTGTTTCCCGGCCCGATGTCTGTACAAACTACATTTTCAAAATTGCTGTTTGAAGGAATGTAAGTTAAGTTTGAAATGCCCCCAATATTCAGCAATATTGTCGATTTATTTTCTTGCGCATACAAAAGATAATCTCCGTATGCGGCTAATGGCGCGCCTTCGCCACCTGCTGCAATATGTTTTTGTCTGAAATCACTGATGGTAATGATGCCGGTATTTACAGCGATTTGATCTCCATCTCCGATTTGTAAAGTACCATTGCCAAAACTAGTATTGTGATGAAGACTTTCTGGAGCATGATAAATGGTTTGTCCATGACTGGCAATTAAATCGATTTCATTATTATTAATATTCCAATCAGAAAGTTTTTTATTTATCATTTCTGCATGCACTTTTCCAATCCATTCATTAAGCAGGCAAAGCTTTTCTAGGTCAATATTTTTTTTGGAGAAGATTGTTTTTATTTCGTTTCTAAATTCATTGTTGTAAACAAAAGTTTCAAATTGAAGCAGGTTTATTTTAGTTGATTTACCATTTTCAAAAACTTCACATAATGCGATGTCAAGCCCATCCAATGAAGTGCCGCTCATCAATCCAATTATTTTTCTTGAATTTTTATGTGCGATTTGACTCAGTTTTTCAATGGATTTAATCATAATTTTACTTTTTGATAAATTGAAGGTTTCTTTTGATGCCGCTGAATTTTGCTCGTTTGATAGGTGAGTTATTGAAAATAATTTTGAATTTTTCTTCGGTTAATTCTTCCCAATCTTTGGAACTAAAATTAATGATTTCAGGTAATGGCTTAAAACTTTCTTCCTGGTTTGGTTTTGAAAAGCGATTCCATGGACAAACATCCTGGCATACATCGCAACCAAATAACCAATTGTCGAATTTGCCATTCATGTTATCAGGTATCAATGCGTCTTTTAATTCGATGGTGAAATAGGAAACGCATTTACTGCCATCCACAACTTTATCTGGTAAAATGGCTTCAGTTGGACAATTATCAATGCAGCTTGTACATGTGCCACAATAATCTTTCGCATATGCGTTGTCGTAATTGAGCTCTAAATCAATAATTAATGAAGCGATGAAAAAGAAAGAGCCTTGTTTTTTATTGATAAGATTTCCGTTTTTGCCAATCCAGCCTAAACCGGAACGTTGTGCCCATGTTCGTTCCAGCACAGGTGCACTGTCTACAAATCCTCTTCCATTAATGTCTCCAATTTTTTCTTTAATCATGAAAAAGAATTCATGAAGTTTTTTTCTGATCACATCATGATAATCTTCTCCATATGCATATTTAGAAATCTTGTATTCGTTGTTTAGAACTTCATCAGGAAAATAATTAAATAACAAAGTGATTATTGATTTGGCATTTGGAACAAGCAGGGTAGGATTGACTCGCATGTCGAAATGGTTGGCCATATAGCTCATCGTGCCATTCATGCCTTTATTCAACCATGTTTCTAATCTTCTCGCATCATCATCTAACGGCTGTGCAAGGGCAATGCCACAAAAATCAAAACCAAGTTGAGTGGCAATTGATTTGATGATTTGTGTATTGTGTTCTTTATTCATTTTAAAATGAAAACAGGATTTAATTTTGTTCGTCATTTTCCATATGCATTCTATGGAAGAATCGATGAAGTATCGGAGCCATTAGAATACTAAATGTTGTGAGAAAAGTGATACCACTAAATAACGCATATATTGAAGCGAATACCTTTGCTGATTTGGATAATACAATATCTGGATCTATCATTGGTCCCATGCCGCTCAGGATCATAGAAGCGTTTAAAAGACTATCATACCAATCGAATTCTGGTACTGTGAATTTGTATCCAACAACTCCAATTGTTAAACTGATTAATACAATAAAAGATGCGATGATAACATTCTTTCTGATACGGTTTCGATACTCTTTACGCGATGCTAATTTCTGACTTTTGTGTTCGTACATATCAATGCATTTATGGTTTATTTAAAACTAATATCATAACCAATTAATGCAATCACTTCGAAATAGCCAAAGCCATGGTTGACACGGCTATTTTTAAATGAATTGGTATTGGCAAGCGCATTTATGTATCTGATATATCCTGTTTTACCTGTTCCTTCTAAAAAGAATTTTTTAGAAAAATAGTATCTGATGCCGCCTTCGACGCTTGCATTATAACCTGCAATGTGAAATTGATTATTCAATCTATCACCTACCCATGTGAAATCCGTTCTTGGGATATTGATTCCAGCTCCAATTTTTCCAATAAGATTTAAGATTGGTCTGCTTTGGTCAAGTTTACTTTTGATGGTTTTTTGTTGCACATAATTAATGTGTAGCCAATTGGCGCCGTCAGTATGTTCTAAATGCAAGAATGTCGATGGATTTAAAATACTATCTCCATCAACAGGTTTGCCATTAATCGTTCCCGTTACATGTACCGTTTGAAAATCATCAACTACATATTTTGCATGGTCAAAATTGAGTTCAATGGCTTTAGTATGATTATCATTCAAATAAAATCCTACTCTATAATTGTATTGAGGAATCGAAATTTCAAATGGTTTTTTATAAATGGCATCAAAGTCGGGTTTGTCACTGGCTGTTGCATTGTGCAATATGAAATCACTGCCATTGTTTAACTTAAAATGAATATTGCTTTTTGTGTACCATTCTCTGTTGTATCCCCACTGAATATACATGCCTTTTATTTTTTTTTCTTTTTTCTGACCAAATGATGATAAACAAATCAAGAGGCAAACTGAAATAAAACCGGTTTTGTACATAATCAATAAAGATTTAAGATAAGCCTAAGTTATTAGGTATTAGTAATTAGGATATCAACATTAATTACAATTACGCTGTCAAAAGGCAGCTCAAAGCTATGATAAGTTTTAGTATCACAGCTATTTTCAATCATTTTCAAACTTGAATTAAACTACAATATTTATTTAAGTATGATAAAATTGCATAACACTGTATTTAATTATGCTAGAAAGTCATTAAATCGATTTGGATATGCCATAATTGCATCAGTTTAAGAATTGGATTGGTATTTGAAATGTTACTTGCATAACCAATAATAACCATTATGAATCTAAACAACTTCACGATTAAAGCATCAGAAGTTATTCAACGGGCACAACAACTGGCTTTCAATCAAAAGCATCCCAATATAGAAACGGAACATATTTTAAAGGCATTGTTGCTAATGGAGGATTCTCCCATTTCTTATTTGCTCAAAAAAAATAATGTTGTCGTCAATTTACTAGAGAATAAGCTCAATGACAAAATCGCTAAACTACCAGTAACAACTGCAGAGCCTGCACAAAATTTGGGCAGAGATGCCAATTCAATTTTATTGAAAGCGGGCTCTGTACTGAAAACATTTGGTGATGAATTTGTAACGCCCGAACACATCTTACTCGCAATGGTAATGGGAAATGATACTGTTGCCAATTTGCTTAAAGATGCGGGTCTAACTGAAAAAGGGTTGATATCTGCGATTAAAGAATTAAGAAAAGGGTCAACTGTTAATTCTCAAACGCAGGAAAATACTTTCAATGCCTTGAATAAATATGCCAAGAATTTAATTGAAATGGCAAGGGCCGGAAAGTTAGATCCTGTAATTGGTCGCGACGAAGAAATCAGAAGAACATTACACATCTTAAGTAGAAGGACAAAAAATAATCCGATTTTGGTAGGAGAGCCTGGTGTTGGTAAAACGGCGATAGCTGAGGGTTTGGCTATGAGAATTGTAAATGGAGATGTGCCTGAAAATTTAAAGTCTAAAATTATTTATGCACTCGATATGGGTCAATTGATTGCTGGTGCAAAATACAAAGGTGAGTTTGAAGAGCGCTTGAAATCGGTTGTAAAAGAAGTGACTAGCAGTGATGGTGATATCATTTTATTTATAGATGAAATTCATACACTTGTTGGTGCTGGTGGAGGTGATGGTGCGATGGACGCTGCTAATATATTAAAGCCTGCATTGGCAAGAGGCGAACTCAGAGCAGTTGGTGCAACCACTTTAAATGAATATCAGAAATATTTCGAAAAAGATAAAGCACTGGAAAGAAGATTTCAAAAAGTGATGATTGATGAGCCGAACATTGAAGATGCCATTTCAATTCTTCGTGGATTGAAAGACAGATATGAAACGTATCATCATGTGAGAATAAAAGATGAAGCCATTATTGCAGCGGTTGAATTATCTCATAGATATATTAATGATCGTTTCCTTCCGGATAAAGCGATTGATTTAATTGATGAAAGTGCAGCCAAACTCAGACTGGAAATGAATTCAATGCCTGAAGAATTGGATAAACTAGAAAGACAAATCCGTCAATTAGAAATTGAAAGAGAAGCCATTAAAAGAGAAAATGATGCGAAGAAATTGAAAGAGCTCAATACAGAAATTGCTAATCTTTCCGTGGAACGAGATACTTATGTGTCGAAATGGAAACAAGAAAAAGAAATTGTCGAAAAAATTCAAAATGGCAAAGCAGCAATTGAACAATTAAAACAAGAAGCAGACCAAGCTGAAAGAAATGGAGATTATGGGAAAGTTGCAGAAATCCGTTATGGTAAAATTAAAGAACAAGAAACCTTGATTCACACTTGGACCATACAACTGGATGAACTGTCGGAAAAAAGATTATTGAAAGAAGAAGTGGATGCTGACGATATTGCTGAAAGTGTAGCCAAATCAACAGGTATTCCTGTGTCTAAAATGCTACAAAGTGACAAGGTTAAATTGTTGAATCTTGAAGCAGAGTTGCATAAAAGGGTAGTGGGGCAGGAAGAAGCAATTGAAGCGGTTTCAGATGCGATTAGAAGAAGCCGTGCCGGTTTGCAAGATGCCAAAAGGCCGATTGGTTCGTTCATATTTTTAGGAACTACTGGCGTTGGTAAAACCGAATTGGCAAAAGCGCTAGCAGATTATCTCTTTGATGATGATACGATGATGACTAGAATTGACATGAGTGAATATCAAGAAAAACATACGGTTAGCAGATTAGTAGGCGCACCTCCTGGATATGTGGGTTATGATGAAGGAGGACAATTGACTGAAGCCGTGAGAAGAAAACCATATTCAGTGGTGTTGTTAGATGAAATCGAAAAAGCGCATCCAGATGTATTTAACGTATTGCTTCAAGTTTTGGATGATGGAAGGCTTACAGATAATAAGGGTAGGATGGTGAATTTTAAGAACACTATTATTATCATGACCAGCAACATGGGAAGTCAGATTATACAAGATAATTTCGAAAAAGTAACCGAAAAGAACAAAGATGAAGTGGTAGACAGCACCAAGATTGAAGTAATGAATTTATTGAAACAAACCATAAGACCTGAGTTTTTAAACAGAATTGATGAGGTCATCATGTTCCAACCGCTGATGAAATCAGATATCAAATTAATTATTGGCATTCAGTTGAATCAATTAAAAAAATTGGTGGAAGAAAACGATATCAAACTGGAGTTCAGTGATTATGCTTTGGATTATTTGGCAGATAATGGTTTTGATCCTCAATTTGGAGCACGCCCATTGAAACGTTTGATTCAGAAACAAATCATCAACCAATTGAGTAAAAGAATATTGGCTGGAGATATCAATAAGGAGTTGCCAGTGGTTGTAGACGTGTTTGACGGACTGGTCGTTTTTAGAAACGATCAGCTTAAAAAACAAGTGGCAGAAATATTATAACATTTTTTTAAAACAATGTAAATGGCTAAAAATCAAATACTTAGCAAATTGTTTGTAAAATTTAAAATTGATGCTATTAAAACAGTACAAAAAATACTATCTTCAGCCGATTCGAAAAAAAACTAGCTCATAGTTAAACAAAAGTCTAATCATCTTGTTT
>CALPIT020000150.1 GCA_943323705.2 Streptomyces griseus | reverse complement strand
TACGCTATACGCCCTGTTGATTGCTCAGGCTTCCCTCACCTATCAAAAAAGAAATGGAAATTGTATGCGCACGTGCACAAGCAAAATATAGATTATTGCCCGGCGACTTTTAAGATGGTGGAGAAGATGATTGAGAGGTTTAATGGTTCAACGGTTTAATGGTTCAACGGTTGACCAATGTAGCGCTAAATACTTTAAGCACGAAAAGCAACTTCTCTTTCAAGAGACATTGCTGAGAACTAGAAAAATTAACCAGCTCAGCGGATTAAACCATTAAACCAGCGCAGCGATTTGAACCTTGCAACCTAGAGAAACACATCCTCAATCAAAAAAAAGGTCAACTCCGGTTCTAAAGTGATAGACAAAATATCGAATTGAATTCGCTTCCATTTGGGATAGAGAAATAAGAACTCCTCCGCAGCACTCGTAAGATATTTGAATTTACTGACGGTTACCTCATCTTCCGGATAACCATATTTGTTTGAAGACTTTGTTTTGACTTCTACGATATGAAGTAAATTGTTTTTACATAAAATCAAATCGATTTCCCAATGCCCTTTACGCCAGTTTCTGTGAAGTATTTCATATCCTTTAGCAGCGAAATAATCAACAGCCAACTCCTCTCCTTGTTTGCCAATATCATTGTGTTTTGCCATAATCAAAACTAATAAACTTCAATATTCACAACATGAGGATAAAAGCATTTTGAAAGAATGAAAAAACATGTGGTTATTTACCTATTTTTGCCGCAAATACATTAAAAATGAATTCAAATAAAAAATACATCATCATTGGAACGGCTTTGGTTTTATTTGCTGCAATATTAAAAGTAGCTACATTTCCTTTTAGCATCAATCCTATTATTGCCATTTCTTTATTTAGCGGCGTTGTAATTAAAGACAAAAAATTAGCATTTCTAATGCCATTGATGGCGATGTTTGTTTCTGATTTAATGTTGGAAGTTTTCAATATCGCTCCTGGATTTTATGGATATGGTCAAATTGGTAATTACGCTTCGTTATTGCTGGTTACTGTTTTAGGATTTTCAATGAAACAGATTGCTCCTTTGAAAGTTGCAGGTTATTCTGTTGCTTCAACTATATTATTCTTCATTTTAAGCAATACGAATTGCTTTTTCTTCGACACTTTCAATACATACGGAACAGGTTTTCAAGGATGGGCAACTTGCCTTGCTGCCGGAATTCCATTTGTAAAAAATGGCTTGGCTGTTGATCTTGGCTTCAGTGTGTTGCTTTTCGGTACTTACACATTGGCGAATAAATTTTATTTCGAGAAAGCTGCGGCTTAGAAAAAGTTCAAAAAGTTTAAGATGTTCAATAAGTTCAAAATGTTTTTCTGAAGGAGATTAACCTTTTGAACTTATTGAACCTTTTGAACACATTAAACAACGATTATTCTACAACTAAATAGACGCTTTTTCATACCCGTGGTCAACTGAAAGATGCCGCCCATCTGCTGCGGCTGTTGCCAATTCATCACATCTGTTATTGAAAGGGTTTTCGGCATGGCCTTTTACCCAATGTAATTTTATATTGTAATCTTTTGAAAGCCTATGGTACTCTTTCCATAAATCAGGGTTCTTCTTACCTCCTTTGAAGTTAGTTTTAATCCAAGTTGTGAGCCAGCCTTTTTCAATAGCGTTAACTACATATTGACTATCAGAATAAATTTTAACCGGAATACCTGTAGTATTCAACGCCTTTATTCCTTCAATTACGGCCATCAGTTCCATTCTATTATTGGTCGTCAATCTGAAACCGTGAGACAATTCTTTTTTGTGTTGCCCATACATTAAAATCACACCATAACCACCCGGACCGGGATTACCGCGGGATGAACCGTCGGTGTAGATTGTTATGTGAGTTTTGGTAGACACAGATATTGTTTGTGGTTTATTGTTTATAGTTTATTGTTTAGTGTTGGGTGTATCTCCAATTCCTTATACCCCAATACCTAATACTTTATCACCCTTATACTTGAAACACCCCTACCTTCATCTCCTCAATTACCGGATTATGATTAGCGGCTTCAATACCTTTAGCAATAACCAATCTTGTTTCTTTGGGATCAATGATAGCGTCTACCCATAAACGTGCGGCTGCGTATTCTGGCTTTGTTTGACTTGTATAATTATCTGTTATTCTATTGAGTAATTCTTTTTCTTGTTCAGGTGTAACGACTTCGCCTTTTGCTTTCATGGCTGCCACTTGAATTTGCAACATGGTTTTTGCAGCTTGTTCCCCGCCCATTACAGCAATTTTTGCCGATGGCCAGGCGTAGATAAATCGGGGGTCGTATGCTTTTCCGCACATGGCGTAATTACCCGCACCATAAGAGTTTCCAACTATTACTGTAATTTTAGGCACAACAGAATTTGCCACCGCATTAACCAGTTTGGCGCCATCTTTAATAATTCCGGAATGCTCACTTTTGCTACCTACCATAAAGCCGGTTACATCTTGCAAAAAAACCAGTGGTATTTTTTTCTGATTGCAGTTTAATATAAACCGAGCGGCTTTATCCGCACTATCATTATAAATTACACCTCCCAATTGCATTTCTCCTTTCTTGTTTTTAACAATCATCCGTTGATTGGCAACGATACCCAAGGCCCAACCTTCAACGCGCGCATAACCGCAAACGATAGTCTTGCCGTAATCCTGTTTGAATTCATCGAAGCTATCTTCATCCACTATACATTCAATCAAATCAACCATGTTGTATGGCTTGGTATTCCCTTCGCTGAGAATGCCATAAATTTCTCCGTTATTGTTTTTGGGTGGCTTGGCTTCAACTCTGTTAAAATTGGCCGTAGCAGTAGGACCAAGCTTTTCCATTATCCTTTTCACTTGATTCAAACATTCTTGTTCTGTTTTGAATTTATAATCAGCAATACCAGATATTTCGGTATGCGTTACCGCCCCTCCCAAAGTTTCCAAATCAATATCCTCTCCTATGGCAGCTTTTACCAAATAAGGCCCAGCTAAAAATATAGAACCTGCATTTTCTACCATTAAAGTTTCATCGCTCATGATGGGCAAATATGCTCCACCAGCAACACAAGCTCCCATTACGGCAGCAATTTGTGTTAACCCCATGGCACTCATTTTGGCATTGTTTCTGAAAATGCGACCGAAGTGTTCTTTGTCAGGAAAAATCTCGTCTTGCATTGGAAGGTATACACCTGCACTATCCACTAAGTAAATAACAGGCAATTTGTTTTCCATGGCTATTTCCTGCATTCTTAAATTCTTTTTTCCTGTGATTGGAAACCATGCTCCCGCTTTTACGGTTTGGTCATTGGCAACAATCACACATTGTTTACCGCTTACATAGCCAATTCCGCTAACTGTGCCACCTGCAGGACAACCGCCATGTTCCTGATACATCTCATACCCAGCAAAAGCACCGATTTCAATAAAAGGGGAATCATCATCCAGTAAATAACTGATGCGTTCTCTTGCAGTCAGTTTATTTCTTTCTTTTTGTTTCTGGGCGGCTTTCTTACCACCGCCTTCTGCGATTTTTTCAAGTTTTTGACGAACGCCACTCCAAGCCATTTTGAGTGCATCTTCATTTTTATTGAAATCGATATTCATAATTAAGCATTAAGGATTAATCAACGGCTTGCAATTTATACCAAAAAGCATGACTAAAATCAATTTTCTTATTAATGTCTTGTTGAAAATATAGACTAGTTTTATAAAACTTACGCTTCGACAATTTTTACCATGAACACCTTGAAAGTAATTATCAAACCTTTACATATTGAAGTCATTACGTAAAATCTGGAAGAAATTAGGTCCAGGATTGATTACCGGATCAAGCGATGATGACCCATCAGGCATTGCCACCTATTCACAAGCTGGCGCACAATTTGGCTTGGCCACTTTATGGACAGCTTTGTTTACATTTCCTTTAATGGCTTCTATTCAGGAAATGTGTGCAAGAATCGGTATTGTTTCTTCGATGGGACTAACGGGAACAATCAAACGACATTACTCAAAAAAGTTATTGTATTTGATTTTATTATTTAGTACACCGGCTATCATACTTAACATTGGTGCCGATATTGCAGGAATGGGCGCTGTTGGCAATTTATTATTTCCTCAAATAGATGCTGCTTTTTTCAGTGTGCTATTTACAATAATACTAATCATTTGCATCATATATTTTCCGTATAAAAAAATCGCTTCCATTTTAAAATATCTCTGTATCGTTTTGTTGGTGTATCTGATAGTGCCGTTTTTATACAAACAAGATTTAGGGTACATTTTAAAATCTGCGATCATGCCCAAAATAAGCTTCAACAAAGAATTCATCAGCATTCTTGTTGGACTATTGGGCACTACCATTTCACCCTATTTATTTTTCTGGCAAGCGAATATGGAAGCAGAAGAAATGAAACAACAAAAGAAAATCATCATTGATAAAAAGCTGATGAGTGAAGTAAAATATGATGTTGATTTTGGTATGTTTTTTTCAAACGTGGTCATGTTCTTTATCATATTAACAACAGGAACTGTTTTATACAATAGCAACATGCACCAAATCAGTACCGTTGAAGATGCAGCTAAAGCACTAGAGCCTCTTGCCGGCAAAGCAGCCTATTTACTTTTTTCTGTAGGTATCGTAGGCACAGGTTTTCTGGCTATTCCAGTTTTGAGCGGATCACTCTCTTATATGTATTGTGAAACTTTTGGGTGGGAAGATGGTTTGGATAAAAAGTTTTACGAAGCAAAAGCATTCTACATCATTATTGCCATTTCATTATTATTAGGCTTGGCAGTAAATTACTTAGGTTTAAGTCCAATCAAAGCATTATTATCTGCAGCCATATTATATGGTCTAACTGCGCCTGTATTGATTAGCGTTATTTTGCACATTTGCAACAATAAATCAATTATGGGAGAATTTACCAATTCTCGAAAATCCAATATACTTGGCTTCATTACATTTATCGTTATGACCATCGCCGCTATCGCACTACTCTATTTTATTTTTTTAGCAGGATAATTACAAATTAAAAAATCGGATTTAGATGAATCAATCGCTACAAATGGATTTTCTTGAAAAAAAATCACGATTCCAAAAAGAACAAGCAGCTTTTTTTAAAAAATGAGCATCTTTTTAGATGACATTTTCAATCAGTCGAACCTTGATTTATCGAAAAAACAGAATTGTCTAAAAATTGATTCTAAAAAACACTTGGTTTTTGATTTTTAGTACGTAAAAATCAATAATTTTATGATTCTCAAAAAATAAAAAGGAACTAATTCAAGCCGTTTTCAGCAATTGAAAATCATCGGCGTTGGAAAAACATTGATTATTTTAAAAAACGTAAAAGAAAAAAAACAGAATGAAAAAATTTTACACGGTCACCATTTCTATGATTTTATTAATGGTAACATCAGTTTCAATTTTCGCTCAACAAAAAAACTTTTGGGCTGCTCACAATGGCAGTTTAGATTTCCCCAAAGACAAAGGTGTTGCGAGATTATCATTTCCAAAAACTTTTAAAGTTTTCGATTTGAATTTGGCCTCACTCAGACAAGAACTTTTTACTGTTGTTGACAATTCACAAAGACATGCAACAGTTATTTCTCTTCCTAATGCAGACGGACAGTTTGAACAATTTGAAGTATTTGAAGCTTCAAATTTCGAGCCAGCATTACAAGCTCGTTTCCCTGAAATCAGAGCTTTCTCTGGTAAAGGCATTACCGACAAGTATGCAACTTTGAAATTAAGTTTTTCTCCTCAAGGTATTCAAACCATGGTTTTCAGAACAGATAAACCAAATGAGTTTATCGAGCCTTATTCACAAGACCATACATCTTATGCAGTATTTGTTTCTCAAAGAACTTCAGGTGTATTATCATGGAAATGCAGTACTGAAGAACAACGTTTTACTAATGAATTGAATGCTCAAGTAATGAGAGCGAACAATACTTCTCGTTCTACAGGAGATTTAAAAACAATGCGTTTGGCGCAATCTTGTAACGGAGAGTATTCTAACTATTTCGGAGCTACAAGTGCAGCTCAGGTTGATTTAGTTTTAGCTGCATTCAATGCTACTTTAACTCGTTGCAATGGTGTTTATGAAAAAGATCTTGCCCTTCACCTAAACTTAATTGCCAACACCACAAGTGTTATTTATTATGTTCCCGCAACTGATCCATACACAAATATGAACATGTGGAACGGACAAGTACAATCTACACTTACATCTGTTATTGGAGAAGCTAACTACGACATAGGTCATATGTTTGGTGCTTCTGGTGGTGGTGGAAGTGCTGGTTGTATTGGTTGTGTTTGTGTAAACAATAACAAAGGAAGTGCTATCACTTCTCCTG
>CALPIT020000149.1 GCA_943323705.2 Streptomyces griseus | reverse complement strand
TTAAAGTGTAGTCAATTTTATTGTCTTTTTCCCAAGCTGATTTTAAACAAAGTAATCTTGAAGCTTCAATTTTTGTAGCCATATCAGCCAGTTTGAATTGGATGATTTGGTGGTTCATGATTTCAGTACCGAAGGCCTTACGTTGTTTGCTATAAGCCAATGCCAATTCATATGCGCCACTGGCGATACCCAATGCCTGTGAAGCGATACCAATTCTTCCACCTGCTAAAGTTTTCATGGCGAACTTAAATCCAAATCCATCTTCACCGATTCTATTTTCTTTTGGCACTTTTACGTCGTTGAATAAGATCGTATGTGTATCGCTTCCTCTGATGCCTAATTTATTTTCTTTGGCTCCTACAACTACGCCATCCCATTTTTTCTCAACAATGAAAGCGTTGATACCACGACTTCCTTTAGAAGGATCAGTTTGAGCAATAACAAGATATACCGAAGCACTGTTACCATTGGTAATCCAATTTTTGGTTCCATTAAGCAAATAATAATCACCTTTGTCTTCTGCGGTTGTACTTTGAGAAGTAGCGTCACTACCAGCTTCTGGTTCACTTAATAAAAATGCGCCGATATACAATTCGCCATCTTTTTTTCCCTGAGCAAGTGGTTTTAAATATTTTTGCTTTTGTTCTTCATTTCCATATTCTTGAAGACCGTAACAAACCAGACTATTGTTCACACTCATGGAAACACTTACCGAAGCATCAACTTTACTGATTTCTTCCATGGCTAAAACGTAACTGATGGTGTCCATACCACTACCGCCATATTCTGGTTTTACCATCATGCCCATGAAGCCTAAATCGGCTAATTTTTCAATTTGTTCTTTAGGGAATTTTTGGTGTTCATCTCTTTCAATAACACCAGGAAGGCATTCGTTTTGTGCAAAATCTCTTGCAGCTTGTTGAATCATCAAATGTTCTTCAGAAAGTTGGAAATCCATAACGTTTTTATTTGTCGCAAAATTAAGGTTTGTAGATTTAGTATTTAAAGGGTAATTCAAATAAATTAGTCTGCTTTTTTAAAGTTATAAGTATCTTTATCATTATCAGAAAAAAACCTTAATTCTGCTACCTTTTTCAACAATTCAATAAATAATTTTGAACAGAGCCACTCAAAATTTTAAAATCCAAAAATACATTGCGGTGATTTCGGTCGCTTTGTTTACGATAAAGCTATTTGCTTGGTATTTGACGCATTCTGTGGCTATTCTTACCGATGCGTTGGAAAGTATTGTAAACGTGGTGGCTGGTTTCATTGGCTTATATAGCTTATATGTTTCAGGAAAACCCAAAGACCAGGATCATCCATATGGTCATGGTAAAGTTGAATTTTTATCGGCGGCAATTGAAGGCTTATTGATTGGCATTGCCGGGATTTTTATCATTAGAGAAGCTGTATTGAATTTATACGAGCCACATTCCATTCAGAAATTGGATTATGGTATTTATTTGGTGGCCGTCACTGCTATCATTAATCTCTTAGCAGGATTGATATGTGTTAAAACCGGAAAGAAAAACAATTCACTGGCGCTGATTGCTAGCGGTAAACATTTGATAGCGGATACTTATACTACCATAGGAATCATCATCGGTTTGGTATTGCTTTTTGTAACATGCATTTCTTGGATAGATAGTGCTGTTGCCATCATCTTTGCTTTGGTGATTTTTTACACCGGCTATAAAATAGTCAGAAGTTCTATTGCCGGAATCATGGATGAAGCAGATATGGAGCTGTTGAATAAAATGGTTGTTTTTTTAAATGAAAACAGAAACCCCAATTGGGTTGATTTGCATAACCTCCGCATTATTAAATATGGAGCCATGATACATTTGGATTGTCACCTTACTGTGCCCTGGTATTTCAATGTACATCAGGCACATGATGAAGTAGATCGTTTATCAAAACTTGTAAAGCAGCATTTTGGTGATTCTGTGGAGTTGTTTGTCCATTCCGATGGGTGCCTCGATTTCTCTTGTGCATTGTGTGAAAAATCTGATTGTAAAGAAAGGAAACATAATTTTCAGAAAAGGATTATATGGACAATGGAAAACATTTCTTCTAACAGAAAACACCAGCTCGATTGATATGAATGCCGAATCACTTGATGAAAAATACTGGAGCCAAAGATATACATCAGAATCAACCGGTTGGGATTTGGGAGCGGTATCGCCACCATTACAGGCTTATATTGATCAACTGCCCAATAAAAATATTTCTATCCTGATTCCGGGTTGCGGCAATGCCTACGAAGCAGCTTATTTACTTCAAAAAGGGTTTACAAATATTACTTTAGTAGATATTTCGCCAATACTAACTGATCAGCTTAAACGAAAGTTTGTGAACGAAATCGGAAAGTCAATTCATATCATTTGTGATGATTTTTTTAATTTGAAAGGGCAATTTGATTTGATATTGGAACAGACTTTTTTTTGTTCTTTCAAACCAGAAAACAGAGAAAAATACAGAGATAAGATTTATCGTTTATTAAAACCCAATGGGAAATTAGTAGGGGTATTATTTGATAGGGAATTTCCATCAAGCCCACCATTTGGCGGCAATGAAGCTGAGTACAGAAAATTATTTTCTTCGAAGTTTGAAATTAAAACGATGAGTCAATGTTACAATTCTGTTACACCTAGACAGGGGAGTGAGTTGTTTGTGATATTAGCCCCCTCAGTCCCCCAAGGGGGAAGTTGATTGTGTTTTGTTGGTATTGCCACGAATGGGTTTCACGCAAAGCTCGCAATGAGGCTAAGTCGCAATGATTATATTTTATGATTTTCCTTCGGAAATTTTTTAGATAGCCACGAATTCACGAATTGTTTTTTTGAATTTTGACTTTTGACTTTTCCTAAATGTGAGAATGATTATTTTATTTTCGTAATGTCAATTCCCCCTTCGGGGGATTTAGGGGGCTACCACGAATTCACGAATTGCTTTTTTTGATTTTTTAATTTTTAATTTTGACTTTTCTTACTTGAGAAAATGATTATTTTATTTTCGTAATGTCAATTCCCCCTTCGGGGGATTTAGGGGGCTACCACTTTTACATTTATTATTTTACATTCAATATTTTACATTTTCTCTCCTCATCCTCCAATCAACTTCGCCACCCCAAACGCCGCGCCTGCAGCCATTGCTCCGATTAGCATTACTCTGATCGCTCCTTTCCAAGGATTGATACCGGTGATTTTACTTTTGAAATATCCAAAAACAAACAAACAAATTAATGTAGCAACAACAGAATATTCTAAAGCTGAATTTGAATCACTGATGAAAAAATAAGGACTCAATGGAATCACACCACCTGCTATGTAAGACAAGCCAATATTGAGCGCGCTTTTAGTAGCTCTTTTCGGATCAGGCTTTTCTAAGCCCAACTCATATTTCATCATAAAGTTCACCCACCTGTCTTTGTCTCTTGAAATTTCTTCTGTTGCTTTTTCCTGTAATTCTTCACTCAACCCGATATTAGCAAAAAACTCTTTTGTTTCTTCAATTTCACGATGTCTTAAATTTTCAATTTCATCATATTCTCTTTTTATTTCGCTGTTATAATGGTCTTGTTCTGTTTTTCCCGCGAGATAGCCACCCAATCCCATAGCGATGCTACCAGCAGCAATTTCTGCAATTCCGGCAATGATGATGATATTGCTGTTATCTACGGCACCACTCAGTCCTGCCGCTAAGGCAAAAGGAACCGTTAGGCCATCGCTCATGCCAATAACAATGTCCGTCAATAAAGCAGAACTTTTTAAATGACTTTCAATATGATCATGATGCAAATGGGTATCCATAACTTTTTATTTTAAACAGTCGAGACTTTTCTCAATGATTTTTACGCAATCCAAAATTTCACTTTCGGTGATGCATAGTGGCGGGGCAAATCTGATTTTATCTCCATGAGTAGGCTTTGCCAGTAATCCATTTTCTTTTAATGTTAAACATAAATCCCAGGCTGCATCGGGATTTTCATGTTTGATAACAATGGCATTTAATAACCCACGGCCACGGATAACCGAAATGTATGGTGATTGTAAATCTGCTAAAGCTTTTCTGAAAATAATGCCCATTTTATCAGCATTTTCTGCCATGTTTTCATCTTTCAAAACTTGAAGCGCTGCAATAGCTACTTTACAGGCTAAAGGATTTCCTCCGTATGTACTGCCATGTTCACCTGGTTTGATGGTCATCATGATTTCATTATTTGCCAACACCGCACTAACTGGCATCGTACCGCCGCTCAATGCTTTTCCTAAAATCAATATATCGGGCTTAGCATTTTCATGGTCACAGGCCAGCATTTTTCCAGTTCTTGCCAAACCTGTTTGAATTTCATCTGCAATCATCAACACATTGTATTGCGAACATAATTTTCTTACGCCACTTATGTAGCCATCATCTGGTAATACAACGCCAGCCTCTCCTTGAATCGGCTCAAACATAAATGCGGCCACATTTTTATCTTGTAATGCGATTTCTAATGCAGCTAAATCATTGTATGCTACAATTTCAAATCCGGGCATAAAAGGTCCGAAATCTTTGTAGCTGCTTGGGTCGGTAGAAGAGGATATTGCCGCCATCGTTCTTCCCCAGAAATTACCTTCAGCAAAAATGATTTTCGCTTGATTGGTTTCAATACCTTTTACGGTATAGCCCCATCTTCTTGCTAACTTAATCGCTGTTTCTCCACCTTCAACACCAGTATTCATCGGCAATACTTTATCATATCCAAAATATTCAGTGATGTATTTTTCATACTCACCCAATAAGTTATTGTGAAATGCTCTGGAAGTCAGCGTTAATATTTCGGCTTGTTCTTTTAAAGTAGCAACAATTTTTGGATGACAATGCCCTTGGTTTACAGCAGAGTAGCCACTCAAAAAATCGTAGTATTTTTTATCGTCTACATCCCATAGAAAAACACCTGATCCTTTTTTTAAAACTACAGGTAAAGGATGATAATTGTGAGCTCCGTATTTTTCTTCAAGATCAAGAAAATGTTGGGTATTGGCAGATACCATTGTTGAAGTATGCATAGTTGAAAAATTAAAAAGTAAAAATTAAAAAGTAAAAATTGAAAGGGAAATGATGATTCGGGAATGTCCCAGCTTATCAAGCTTATCCAGCTATATCTAGCCTATCCAGCTATATCTAGCTGAAAGTACCCGTCCTCAATGATTAAGTAAATCGAGATTAGCAGAAAGAATATGTATGTATGAGATTTTCATTTACAAAACGAAGGTAATGAGTTAAACCCATTTGTAAAAGTAAGAGACAGGAAAAATATTTTCTATATTGATTTTATTGTCAAAGATGCCAAATACGGTACTACCACTTCCAGACATGCTTGAATAGATAGCGCCTGAATCGTAAAGCTTTTGTTTGATGGCTAAAATTTCAGGATGGGCATCGCCTACATTGACTTCGAAATCATTCTGGATATTAGTCTTCCAATCATTTATCGGTTTTAAAATTTCAGTTTCAAGATTTGTTGCAGATGAATGCATCTTTAACTCACGGAAAGCCATAGCCGTATTTACATGAATACCTGGGTTGACGATGAGAATATGAAAAGCAGCTAATGATAAAGGAATTGCTGTTAATTGTTCGCCTCGGCTTTTTGCCAAACATGGTTTGTTGATGATAAAGAAAGGACAATCGCTTCCTAATGTCAATGCATATTCCAACAATTGCTCTTGTGGTATTTTTAATTTGAATTTCTTATTGAGCATCATCAAAGTAAATGCGGCATCGCTAGAACCACCGCCCATTCCAGCTCCCATGGGAATAACCTTATGTAAATGCATTTTGATATGGGGGAGAGAAGGGAAATCTTTTTTTAATAAATGGTACGCTTTAACGCAAATATTGTCTGCAGTATTGCCACTGACGGTTAACCCAGAGCTACTGAATGATACTTGATCATCTTCATTGGACTCAATGATTTCAAGAACATCTTTTAAAGCAATAGGAAAGAATACCGTTTCAAGATTATGGTAGCCATCAGGTCTTTTTCCTGTAATGTATAAACCTAAATTAATTTTGGCATTGGGAAAGGCGACCATGGAGATGATTTTATCAGTAGTGAGAAAGTTTCATTATTTCTCGTTTCTGCTTTTTAATTCATCACGTATGGCAATCGCTTTGATATAATCTTCTTGATCAAGAACATCATTAAGCATGCTGTTGAGGTCTTTGGTACTCATTGTTTTCAAATTATCAGGACCGCCAGTTTCTGTAGTTACTGAAGCAGGTCCGGACGCAGGAGCACCAACTTTTTTATTTTCATCATCCATCAAAACGCCTGCTTGAACAAGAATATTTTCATATGTATAAATCGGACATCCAAATCTAACGGCAATGGCTAAGGCATCAGAAGTCCTGGAATC
>CALPIT020000148.1 GCA_943323705.2 Streptomyces griseus | reverse complement strand
TGATGTTAGTACAACATATGTTGACAAAGATTTATTGCTACTTAACAGAAGCCAAACTGCTGTAAATCTTGCATATAAAGGGGATTTGTTACCATATGGCGCACCGTATCCTACAGCAGGAACTGAAAGAGGCAATCCAAATGATGATGATCTTTATTATTTCTCTGGAGTTTCTTTTCGCTTTAGAATAGATGCAAAAGGAAGAAAAAGAAAAACAGAAACAGGCCTAATGAAAGCCAGAGTCACTTGCCCTAAATTATAATCTTTAAAGTTTCTTTTATTTTTAATCATTCAAGGCAACAATTAGCTTCTACCTTTGTTTAAATTTATTGAATGGCTTACAAAAATCTTGAATCATGTTTACTGGATCTCGAAAAAAACGGACAACTAGTTCGTATTCGCGAAGAAGTAGATCCAGTTCTTGAAATGGCTGCCATACATCTGCGTGTTTTTGAAGCCAATGGTCCCGCATTGCTTTTTGAAAATGTAAAAGGAACAAATTTCAGAGCAGCATCGAATATTTTTGGAACGTTGGAAAGAAGTAAATTTATTTTTAGAAATAGTTTGAAAACAGTTGAACAACTCATCAAACTTAAAAATAATCCTGCAGCTGCTTTAAAGAAACCATTACATTCAATTGCAACCGGCATTTCAGCCATCAAATCAATTCCTTTAAAAAATCCATTACAAAGCCCGGTTACCTTTCAGGAAATCAACATCAATCAATTGCCTTTGATAAAACACTGGCCAATGGATGGTGGGGCATTTGTTACCTTGCCTCAAGTATATACAGAAGATATTGATCAACCTGGAGTAATGAACTCGAATTTGGGTATGTATAGAATTCAATTAGACGGTAATGAATATGCGCTGAACAAAGAAATTGGCTTGCATTATCAGCTTCATCGTGGAATTGGAGTACACCAAACAAAAGCCAATAAAAAAAATCAGTCATTAAAAGTCAGCATATTTGTGGGCGGACCACCAGCTCATACAGTTGCTGCTGTTATGCCACTACCTGAAGGGATGAGTGAACTTACTTTCGCTGGGATCTTAGGCGGAAGAAGGTTTCGATATAAATATATAGATGGCTATTGTGTAAGCACAGATGCTGATTTTGTAATTACCGGAGAAGTTATGCCTGAAGACGTAAAACCTGAAGGCCCATTCGGCGATCATCTAGGATATTATAGTCTAAAGCATGACTTTCCTCTAATGAAAGTTCATAAAGTGTATGCGCGAAAAAATGCAATTTGGCCTTTCACTGTAGTTGGTCGTCCTCCTCAGGAAGATACGAGCTTTGGTGCACTCATTCACTCCATGACAGGCTCCGCTATTCAAAATGAAATTCCAGGATTGAAAGAATTAAATGCTGTTGATGCTGCTGGCGTTCACCCATTGCTGTTAGCTATTGGTAGCGAGCGTTACACGCCATACATGCCTGTAAAACAACCTGCAGAATTGTTAACCATCGCCAATCACATGCTGGGTACTGGTCAATTGAGTCTGGCGAAATTTTTATTCATTACCTCAGATCCCGAAAATAAACTCAATACAAAAAATATTCCTGAATATTTCCAATTCATTTTTGAAAGAATTGATTTGTCAAGGGATATTCATTTTTATACCAAAACAACTATTGACACCCTTGATTATTCTGGCGAAAGTTTGAACAGTGGTAGCAAAGTTGTTTTTGCTGCTTATGGCGATAAGAAGCGAAATTTATCTTCTGAAATTCCAGATATCTTAAAAGACTTTATAAGCGTTGATAATTGCAAATTAATTGCCCCAGGAATTGTGGCTTTAAAAATAGAATCTTTCACTACTTACGTGAATGCTCATGCTGAAATAAAAAGACTAGCCGATTCATTATCCGGCATCAAGAACAAATGGTCAACAACAGATGGATTACAAAATGAAATAGCACTAATCATTTTATGCGATGATGCTGAATTTGTAAGCAAAGATTTTAATAATTTTCTTTGGGTTGGTTTCACCAGAACCAATCCATCACATGATATGTATGGAGTTGATAGTGAAACCCAAAACAAACATTGGGGTTGCCATGGCCCTTTAATTATTGACGCCAGAATCAAACCACATCATGCACCACCGGTTGAGAAAGATCCTGAAACTGAAAAGAAAATAAATCGACTGTTTGAAAAAGGTGGAAGTTTATATGGCGTCATCAAATAACAATCTAATGTTGAAACCCATTACATTTTTTCTAGTATATATTTTGATGTGTAATTTATCAATGGGTCAACCTTTTAGCAAAAAGGATTACAACAAAGACAACAATAGTTTATTATGGGAGATTTCTGGAAAGGACATTAACGAACCCAGTTATCTTTTTGGCACATTTCATTTGATGTGCAAAGAAGATATTCAATTCTCTGAAAATTTATTAAAGGCATTCAAATACTCGTCATCTTTATATCTTGAAATAGATCTTGATGACCCTACAAACACATTCAGCGCATTGAAATATATGTACATGAAAGATGGTGTAACACTCCGTAAATTGTATGATAGTTTACAGTATAAAAAAATTCAAAATTTCTTTTCCGACTCACTGCATATGAGTATGGCCATGGTTGAAAAAATGAAACCAGCATTTAGTTCTTCGCTTGTTTATCCATTCATGATGACATGTAAAACAGTAGATGGCATTGAAATGGAATTGATCCAAAAATCTAAAGAGCAACAAAAAGAAACTTACGGATTTGAAACAGTTGAATTTCAATCTTCAGTATTTGATAACATTCCTTATAACGAACAGGCTGAAGAATTGTATAACATGATTGACAGCATTGACACCTACAAAATCAATTTCTATAAAATGCTTTCTCTTTATCAATCACAGGAATTGAATGTAATTGAAAAATCATTTGATGATGAACCCGGATTTGAAGAACAGAAAGATCTATTGTTAACTAACAGAAATAAAAATTGGGTAAGCCAATTAAAATCTATTTTACCTCAAACAAATATTTTTATTGCAGTAGGAGCAGGGCATTTAGCAGGTGAGAAAGGATTGATACAATTACTAAAAAATGAGGGTTATACATTGAAGCCTATTTACAACAAATAGAATTTACTTAATCACCACTTCTTTAATCACATCTTCGCCCAAAGCTTCATTCACTCTTTGAACGATGGTATCTTTTTGATACATTAATTCATTTTTTAGTGGCGCCACTGAAGATGTAATAAAAAGTGTATGTCCGATGATTTTGATGCTATCGGTATATTTTGCAATGGTTACACCCATCAACTGTTCCCAAACTTCTTCTATTTGTACAGCTTGTATTCCAAATTTCAATCGGCTTTTTTTCAGGAATTCCTGCATGGCTTCTTGTAAAGAAATTTCTCCCATTGAATAAAGATAGTTTATAAAATTACAACTCAATAATCTGAGCATTCAAACCGATTTCATTAAATGTATGAATCAATCTGTCTTTGTGTGTATCTGTAATGATCACCTGTCCATCATTTTCATTGCCCACAATATGTAACAGGTTATTCATTCGGTTAAAGTCAAGCTTTTCAAAAACATCATCTAACAGCAACAAAGGAGCAAATCCTTTGTTTTGTTTTATCAATTCATATTCAGCTAGTTTGAGTGCAAAAAGCAAACTTTTCTTCTGACCTTGAGAAGCAATAGATTTGAAGGATTGAGAAAACAATTCAATTGAAACATCATCTTTATGAATGCCGGCATTGGTTCTTTGCAAGATGAAATCTTTTTGTCTGTTTTCTGCAAATAATTGTTTGAAAGATTTTTCAATAAGCTTGCTTTCATAATTCAACATGATCTGTTCATCCAATCCTGCAATGGTTTTATAATTCAATTGTACCAAAGGAATCAGTTCATGTAAAAACAATTTCCTTTTATTGAAAATAACTAAAGCAGGTGTTTCAAGCTGCATGTCAAGAATTTCCAATAATGAATCATCAGTCCTACCAGTAGTTGCCGCATTTTTTAGAAAGCTATTTCTTTGTTGTAATACTTTATTATACTGAATCAAAGCTTGAAGGTATTCGCTATCGAGCTGACTCAAAATGGTATCAATGTATTTTCTTCGAAGTTCGCTTCCACCATTAATCATTTCGATATCATCAGGAGCAATCACCACACAGGGAAATAAGCCAAGGTGTTTTGAAAGTTTTTCGTAAACAATATCATTAACAGCAATTTCCTTTTTCGCACCAGGTTTTAAAGTGCAAACCAATTTATGCTTTTCATTTTTTTTCTCAAAAACTGATTCAAGCCTGAAGCCTTCTTTTCCAAAACCAATATTCAGATTATCCAATGAGGTGAAATAGCTTTTGGTAAAACAGCAATAATGAATCGCATCGAGGAGATTTGTTTTACCAACGCCATTTTTTCCGCAAATACCCACCACACGAGCCGTGAATTCAAAACTACGGATATCATAATTTTTAAAATGGGTGATGGTTATTTTATCTAAAAAAAGCATGGGATTGCAAGATAATTGATTTATTAGATTGTTGGGGACTAGATACTAGATGCTGGATGCTGGATGCTGGATGCTGGATAGAGTAAGCCAGATGTTAGATATCAAGTATCCAGTATCTAGTATCAAGAATCTAGTATCCGGTATCAAGTATCCGGTATCTAACTTATCTACCCCTTCCCCCAAATTTATCTGATATTCAGTTTTTTTTGTGGCATTATCTCATTATATTTGCCACCTAAAATTATTTAACGTTGGCACCAAAGTTTTCTAAGGATACATACTTGTATTGGTACGAATTGATGCTTTTATTGCGTCGTTTTGAAGAAAAAACAGGACAATTATACGGAATGCAAAAAATCCGTGGTTTTTGTCACCTTTATATTGGACAAGAAGCTTTAGCAGCTGGTTGTATGACTGCAACCAATCCTGATGACAAGTTTATAACAGCATATCGTGATCATGGTCTAGCCATAGCCAAGGGAATTACCTCAAGAGCCTGCATGGCAGAATTGTATGGTAAGGCTACTGGATGTAGTAAAGGAAAGGGTGGAAGTATGCACTTTTTTGGCTTGAAAGAAAACTTTTTTGGTGGTCATGGTATTGTAGGTGCTCAAATTGGTACCGGTGCTGGGTTGGCTTTTGCTGAAAGATACCGTGGAACCAATAACGTAGTGTTATGCTTTTTTGGAGATGGAGCAGCTCGTCAGGGTATGCTTCATGAAACTTTCAATATGGCGATGCTTTGGGATTTACCTGTTGTTTTCATCTGCGAGAATAACCATTACGCTATGGGAACTTCAGTTGCTAGAACATCAAAAACACTTGATATTTCAAAAACTGCAGATGCTTACGAAATGCCTTCAGACATTATTGATGGTATGAGCCCTGAAGCCGTTCACAATGGTGTTTTACGTGCTGTGAACAGAGCAAGAGAAAAAGGTGGACCAACTTTATTGGAAATTAAAACCTATCGTTACAAAGGCCACAGTATGAGTGATCCACAAAAATACAGAACTAAAGAGGAGCTTGAAGAATACAAAGAGAAAGATCCAATCGAACATGTTCTTCGTGTGTTGCAACAAGACTACAAAGTAACTGACGAAGAAATCGAAGTTATCAATGAAAGAGTTAGATTTGAAGTTGAGGACTCTGTAACCTTTGCAGAAGAAAGTCCTTGGCCAGATGAAAGCGAATTATTGAAAGACGTTTATATACAGGAAGATTATCCATTCATCATGGACTAATTATCAAATAAATAATCAACAACCTTTTAGCAAAAAAAACAATAAAATGGCAGAAGTAAATTTAGAAAATATCGAAGCAATTGATAAAGTAAAAAGTTTTTGGGAAAAATCAGGCAAAATGATCACCTATGGTGGTTTGGCCTTAATTCTTGTCCTTGCTGGCTGGATAGGCTATCAAAAACTTATCAAAGAACCAAAAGAAATGAAAGCAGGCGAAACTATTTTTCTTGCAGAAGGCCTTTTTGGAAAAATGACTTCTTCAGGTTTTAATAAAGATTCTGTAAACATTGTTTTGAATGGAGGCACATTGGATGGCGCTACCATTACTGGAATGTTGAAAGTAATCAGCAACTACGATGGTACCAAAACAGCTAATCGTGCTCGTTATATTACCGGAGCTTGTTACTTGCAAATTGGAGAATTTGACAAAGCCATTAAGTATCTTAAAGAATTTGAAGGTAATGGCGCAGATCAAATCCAAAGTAAAGCTTTTGTGATGCTAGGTCATGCATACGCTGAAAAAAATCAAACTGCTGAAGCCTTAACCAATTACAAAAAAGCAGCAGAGGTTAATGTAAAAGATGAAGCTATCACTCCAGATGCATTAATGTTATATGCAGGATATGCAGAATCTAACGGAAAAAAATCGGAAGCTGTAGATTCGTACAAAAAAATTAAAGACAATTTCCCTAATTACATTTCATCAAGTAATGGAGATATTGATAAGAGATTAGCTC
>CALPIT020000147.1 GCA_943323705.2 Streptomyces griseus | reverse complement strand
CTTGATGCAATCTCTTTCATTTCGCAAAACAGCTCGTGTGCATCGTAAATTCTTGGAATCCTTTTTAATGAAGAAATCCATAAACAAGGTATGATTGTATCTAGATCAATGGCGCAAATGCCGTCTGCTTTTGTAAACAATAAATAGATGAATAATCTGATGTTGTATTCAATGTAAAACAACTTGCCTTTTTCAAAAAAGCAGTAAAGTCTTTTTTGCTTGTATAACTTATTTTCAAGTGGTAGAGAGTTTCTTTTTTTTCTTCCAACCAATGTAATGCCATATCCTTCATTAGCCAAAGAAGTACAAATACGAATCATGCGCTGGTCGTAATTCAAATCGTTGGTTACTGTGAATATAATAGATGCCAAATGATTGGGTTTTCGATTGATTAAGGAGTATTTTTTGAGGCTGCTTCTAATATTCTTTCAATGATTTCTACAGTTTTCATGCCTTCGTATGCGCTGGCAAATTGAGTGTCAGCATCATCAATCGCTTTCAACAGGTTTTCGTAAACTTTATCATGATTGCTCATGCTACCCTGATAATATCCGTAATCGTTGGCAGGGTTTCCCAATTCATTTACTTCAATATTTTGCCCTTCGATTGACTGGTATTCTATGGTGTTTAAATATTGGCCGCCGATTTTAATTGTTCCTTTCTCACCAAACAATGTAATCGAACCCTCCATGTTTTTTTTGTATGCATTTACATTGTAATTCATGGTACCAATTGCACCGCTTCTCATTTCAAGTAATATCACACCGGCATCTTCGATTTCAATATCAACATGTTGAAAATTGGAGATATTAGCCTTTACAGATTTCACATCGCCCAATAACCAATATAACAAATCAATAAAATGACTGAATTGTGTGAAAAGGGTACCGCCATCCAATTCTTTTTTTCCTTTCCAGGTTCTCATGTAGTATTCATCTGGGCGATTCCAGAAACAATTGATTTGAAATGAATTGATTTTACCCAGTTTATTGTCGTTCAATAATGATTTTAATAAGACTACAGGCGGATTGTAACGGTTTTGCTTTACGACGAATAGCTTTTTATCATTGAGATGAGCTGCATCAATCATTTTCTGAGCATCCGTAACATGAATAGCCAATGGTTTTTCACAAAGCACATGTTTGCCATAGTTCAATGCTAAAATAGAATGTTCGGCATGTAAGTAATTAGGTGTACAGATACTAACGATTTCAATTTCAGGAAAAGCATCAAACATCGCTTTGGCATTATCAAAATATTCGGAATGGTAATTTTTAGCAAATAATCTTGCTTTTTCGATGTCTATATCACAAACTGCCACAAGGTTTGCCAAATGGCTGATTTGCAGTGCATGACGCTCCGCAATTCTCCCACAACCAATAATAGCAAATTTTCTCATCTTGCAAATTTGCAGTATTAATTTGAGTTGTTTCAATCATTTTTTAATTTTAAATTCTGACTTTTATATTCCAAAGGATACTAGTTATCACAATTCCTGACTCTTTTTTTACAAATCTTGAATATTCTTGTGGTTTTTCGAATGTAATTGTTAACTTTGCACCCGAATAAAAAAGTAATAAAACACAGCGTTTTAAAAAAAATCAAAGAAATGTCTCATTTAACAAGCGAAAAAAAGGTTGCCATTTTTACAACTTATGGTGGTAAACCAACAAACACAGGTTCTATCGAAGGTCAGGTTGCTATGCTTACAGAACGCATCAACCACATTTCCAATCATTTGAAAGGAAACAAAAAAGATTTCTCTTCACAAAGAGGTTTGATGATGATGGTAGGTAAACGTAAGCGTTTATTAACTTACCTAAGCAAGCACGATCTTAGTGGTTACAGAGCATTAATCGAGAAATTAGGTCTCCGTAAATAATTTATATTCATGCATGTCATTAGAATTATTCCCAACTGTTTTAGCTGTTGGGAATTGTTCTTTGTACATGATTTATTTTAACTGCCGGCAGCATGTCTAGTTTGCTGGTTCAAATCTATTCAAATGTCATTTTTACAATCAAAGTCAGTAAAATTCGATATAGGTGGTGGCCGTGAGGTAACTATCGAAACAGGAAAAATGGCACGTCAAGCAGACGGAGCTGTTACAGTAAGACAAGGCAATTGTATCATATTAGCAACAGTGGTTGCTAATAAAGATCCTAAAGATGGACAAAGTTTTTTTCCTTTGTCGGTTGATTATCAAGAAAAATTTGCATCTGCAGGTCGTGTTCCGGGTTCTTTTTTCAAAAGAGAGGCTCGTTTGAACGATTATGAAATATTAACTTCAAGATTAATAGACAGAGCACTTCGTCCATTGTTCCCAGAAGATTATTTATGTGATGTTCAGGTATTAGTTTCATTGATTTCATCTGATGATGAAGTGATGCCAGATGCATTGGCTTGTTTGGCGGCATCTGCGGCTTTGGCTGTATCTGATATTCCTGTAATGGAAATTATTTCAGAAGTACGTATCGGACGCATCAATGGTGAAATGATTGTAAATCCAACCAGATCTCAGTTAAAAGAATCTGATATGGAATTTATCATCGCAGCCACCAACAAAAATATCATGATGGTGGAAGGAGAGAGCGACGAGTGTCAGGAAGAAGATTTGGTTAAAGCTCTTGAATTGGCTCATGACGCAATAAGAATCCAAGTTAAAGCTCAAGAACAATTAAGAGATTTAGTGGGTATTACATCAAAAAGAGACTACAAAAAACCATATCGTAACGAAGAGCTTAATGAAAAAATTAAAGCTTTCGCAAAAGATAAAATGTATTCAATTTCAGCTTCTGCTTCTGCAAAACATGAAAGAAGTGATGCTTATAAATCATTACATCAAGAATTAGTTGCTCATTTGGGCGAAGAATTAGCTTCAGAAGACAAAGCTTTGATTGGTCATTATTATGGAGAATTGCAATATTATGTGGTTCGTGATATGATTTTAAATGAACGCAAACGTCTCGATGGCAGAGGTACTGAAGATATTCGTCAATTGGAAATGGAAATAGATTTATTGCCAACTCCACACGGTTCATCTTTATTCACAAGAGGTGAAACACAATCACTTACAACTGTTACTTTAGGAACACCTTTAGATGAATTATTAATTGAAAGTGCTCACTCATCTGAATATAGCAAATTCATTTTACATTATAATTTTCCTCCTTTTAGCACTGGTGAAGTGAAAATGATGAGAGGTGTAGGTAGAAGAGAAGTTGGTCATGGTAACTTGGCCATGCGTTCTTTGAAAAAAATGATGCCTGGAAAAGATTATCCATATACAGTGAGAGTGGTAAGTGATATTTTAGAAAGTAATGGATCTTCGTCAATGGCTACAGTTTGTGCAGGTTCATTGGCTTTGATGGATGCGGGTGTGCCATTGAAAAAACATGTTAGTGGTGTTGCGATGGGCTTGATTACAAAAGGAGAGCAATACGCTATTCTTACAGATATCCTTGGCGATGAAGATCATTTAGGTGATATGGATTTCAAAGTTACCGGAACTAGAGATGGTATATGTGGTGTTCAAATGGATATTAAAGTAGACGGTTTGAGCATGGATGTAATGCGTGAAGCTTTAGCTCAGGCTAAAAAAGGCCGTATGCACATTCTTGAAGCCATGCATAATTGTACTGCAGCTGCAAGAGAAGAGGTGAAGCCTCATGCTCCTCGTATGGTGAAATTGATTATCGACAAAGAATATATCGGTGCGGTAATCGGGCCCGGTGGTAAAATTATTCAGGAAATTCAACGTGAAACAGGAGCCACTATCAACATCGAAGAAGTAGACAATCATGGTGAAGTAAGTATTTTCTCCAAAGAAAAAACTTCTTTGGATCGTGCAGTAGCTTGGGTTAATGGTATCACTGCTGTTCCTGAAGTTGGACAATCTTACGAAGGAACTGTAAAAAGTATCAAAGAATTTGGAGCTTTCGTAGAATTCTTGCCTAAAAAAGAAGGTTTGCTTCACATCAGCGAAATTAGTTGGAAACGTTTGGAATCAATGGAAGGTATTTTCAGAGAAGGTGATAAAGTAAAAGTGAAATTACTTGAAGTTGATCCTCGTACAGGCAAATTCAAATTGAGCAGAAAAGCCTTGATGCCAAAACCTGAGGCACCAGCCAAACCTCAATCTGATAATAATTAATCAATTCAAAAATTATAATCTCAACTGCAGCTTACCAATACGGCTGCAGTTTTTTTATTATGAGACACTTAGAAGTTTCCTTTACAACCAAAAATAATGACCAGCACGAAATGCTGATTGCCATGTTAGATCAAATAGACTATGAAGGATATGAAGAGTCTGATAATAATCTCAACGCTTTCATTAAAGAATCTTTGTTTAATCAGGGATTATTGGATGAAGTGGCAACCACATTGAATTGTGTTTATGAATTGAAATTTATTGAAGTAGAAAACTGGAATGCCAATTGGGAAAGCAGTTTTGAACCGATAATGTTATTACATCCAGAAACAAAAAATCCATTTGCTTTTATCAGAGCAGGATTTCATGAGCCTTCAACACATGTAGTTCATGATTTAATCATCACACCAAAAATGAGTTTTGGTACCGGTCATCATGCAACCACATTTCAAATGATGGAACAAATGAGTATGATTGATTTTTCGGGATTACAGGTAATTGACTTTGGAACAGGAACCGGATTACTTGCGATATTGGCCGAAAAAATGGGAGCATCATCTATTGAAGCTATTGATAATGATGATTGGAGTATCAATAATGCTATAGAAAATATTGATGCCAATCAGTGCAGTAACATCAACATAATTAAGGCAGATACTTGCCAAATTGATGCTTTCAAAGCAGATGTCATTCTTGCAAACATCAATTTAAATATTATTCTGGCTAATCTCGATAACATCATCAATTGTGGAAAATCAGGAACAACGATTTTATTCAGCGGTATTTTAGTGGAAGATGAAGAAACAATTTGTTTAAGTTTGAAAGGCAAAAAATTAAACATAAATTCAGTAAGTAGCAAAAACAACTGGTTATTAATTAATTGTTCTATCAATTAGGGTGAAAATGCAGTGTTAACTTAACGTTACCAATTTGTTTTTTTCCTATCTTTATGTCCACACACTAAAAAAAATAATGAAGGAACTGCTTCTTATAATTTTGGCTTACCTGATTGGATCCATTCCAACAGCTTTAATTATCAGCAAAAAGTTTTTTGGGATAGACATTCGTGACTTCGGTAGTGGCAACATGGGTGCAACCAATGCATTCAGAGTATTGGGGCCTAAATACGGCACTTTGATCATGGTTCTTGATATTTTAAAAGGAATGATTGCTGTCGGACTTTTCTATTTTCTCCCTTATTATTTAACCAACGAACTGGAGCGTACTAATTTCATGATGGGATTAGGTTTGGCCGCAGTTATTGGACATATTTTCCCTGTATTTGCCAATTTCAAAGGCGGTAAAGGTGTTGCCACATTATTAGGCATGTTGATTGCTGTGCAGCCAATTGTAGCTATATGCTGTATAGGTGTTTTTTTAGTCGTTCTTTTCTTAACCAGATATGTTTCTCTAAGTTCTATTTTAGGAGCGATTATGCTTCCAGTTTGTGTGCTATGGATTTGGAATGAACATGAATTGTCTTATCGTGTATTCGCACTGTTAGTCGCTTTATTAGTTATTATTACCCATCAAAAAAACATCTCAAGATTGCTAAAAGGTGCTGAAAATCGTATCCCAATTCTTAAATACAGAGACAAGAGAAAGGAGAAAAAATAGACCTGTTTTTTTCTTAGTTATTTCAATACTTTTATTTTATGCAAATCAGAAAATTCAATTACTTTTTCTGTTGTCTTCTTTTCTTTATCGTCAATTTATCTTGCAATAAAAACAGTATAACCGGCAGGTCTCAATTTGCTTTATTTCCGGAATCAACTTTACAACAACAAGCATTAAGCTCATATAGGTCGTTTTTAAGCAGTAATAAAGTAATCTCGGCTTCAGTAAATGCAGATGCACAAATGGTAAATAGGGTAGGAACAAAAATAGCCAACGCCATAAAAAACTATTATTCAAAAAAGGGACTTACAAAAGAATTAGAAGGCTATAACTGGGAATTCAATCTTGTAAATAGCAATGAAGTAAACGCTTGGTGCATGCCAGGCGGCAGAGTTGTCGTATATACAGGATTGCTCTCCATTACAAAAGATGAACAATCACTTGCTATTGTAATGGGGCATGAAATAACTCATGCTGTAGCTCATCATGGAAATGAAAGAATGAGCCAGGCGGTTGTGGCACAAGGCTTACAAGTAGCTGGAAATATATTCACACAAAATAAAGAACAAGCAAATAGGATTTTTAACAGCGTTTTTTCACCAGGTGCTCAAATTGCAGTTTTGCTCCCCAACTCCAGGAAACAAGAATATGAAGCAGATCACTATGGCTTGATTTTCGCAGCTATGGCCGGATATG
>CALPIT020000146.1 GCA_943323705.2 Streptomyces griseus | reverse complement strand
ATAATTGCCATAGACCAATGGTATTTGTATTAAATTGCAAAAAAGTGAGTTTACAGTATATTTTGTTTTAGATTAAATGTGAAAATATAGTAGATGAATATTTGACTAGTTTTTAAAAAGGATGGTTACAATAACAATTAACTAATACACTAATAATAAAAAGATTGACAATGTTATTATCCAAGGCAATTTTAAAAAACTTAGACGCCAATAAATTGGAGTTGCCAGATGAAAAAATCTTTGAATTGCCTGAAAAAGTGTTGCAATTTGGAACAGGCGTTTTTATTCGTTCATTCGCTGATTATTTTATTGATAAAGCCAATAAAAATAATGTTTTCAATGGACGTATTGTAGTAGTGAAATCTACAGGCAATGGCAATGGAAACGAATTTGAAGAACAAGATGGCTTGTACACCGTTTGTTCAAAAGGAATAGAAAATGGTGTGATTAAAGAAGAGTTTGTCATCAATGCGGCTATAAGTCGAGTATTGGCTGCCGGTAGTCATTGGACTGAAATTATAAAATGTGCTCACAACCCTGAAATGAAAGTGGTGATTTCAAATACCACTGAAGTTGGAATACAATTGGTTAAAGAAAAAATAAGCCAGAATGCACCCTCTTCATTTCCAGGAAAATTATTGGCGTTTTTAATGGAACGCTATCATGCTTTTGGCGGAAGTAAAGAAAGCGGCATGATAATTATTCCTGCTGAATTGATTCCTGATAATGGCACCAAACTAAAAGAAATTATTCTAGCATTGGCAAAGTTTAATGAAGTAGAAGCATCATTGTTGTCATGGATTGAAAATGATAATGTTTTTTGTAATTCTTTAGTAGACAGAATTGTTTCAGGAAAGCCTTCTAAAAATGAACTTGACAGATTAGAGAATACTTTAGGTTATAAAGACAATCTTTTAAGTGTAAGTGAATTGTTTAGTCTTTGGGCGATTGAAGGTGATGATTCGGTTAAAGAGGTGCTTAGCTTTTCAAAAGAAAATAAAGGTGTTGTCATTAGTGAAAATATTGATTTATACCGTGAGCTTAAATTGAGATTGTTGAATGGTACTCATACATTCAATTGTGGACTCGCGTTTTTAGCAGGATTTGAAATTACTAGAGACGCCATGTTAGATAAAGAATATGGAAGTTTCGCTGCAGCTATGATGCACGAAGATATTGCTGCTGCCATTCCGCTTTCTATTCCGACTGAAACTAAACATAATTATGCAAATGAGGTTATTGAGAGATTCTGTAACCCCTATATAGATCATCGATGGATTGGCATCACAGCGCAGTATACATCCAAAATGAAATTAAGGAATCTTCCATTGTTGTATAAGTATAATGAGTTATTTGGAGTGCCGTCTGATAGAATGGTCACTGGTTTTGCAGGTTATTTATTGTTTATGAAGTCTGTAAAAAATGAAGATGGCAAGTATTATGGATTTGCTAACGGAAAAGAATACCCAATTGCTGATGATGCAGCAGGCTTTTATTTTGATATTTGGAAAACCAACAATCCTGCAAATGTTGTAGCTTCTTGTTTTGCAAATAAAGAAATGTGGAGCGCTGATTTGTCGATGCTGAATGGTTTTGAAGCAGCCGTTGTCGCCAAACTTACTGAGATTATTGATTGTGGTGTAATGAAAGTTTTGAATAAATTGGAATTGAATAAAGTCGCTTGATTCTTGTTTTAGAAAATATTTTAAAAGATGAAACTAAAGTTTTTAAAAACTCATTACTTAGATAATGTATTGCTCCATGCAGTGAGATTAAATCACGATGATTTTACACCCTAGAAAAGAGGTATTTCTCTTTGATCTATAAAAGCCTTAAACTTGAATAATTTTTAATTTGTAGTAATGAAAAAATTTTTAGACGAAAATTTTCTGCTTAAAAATAAAACAGCGGAGAAGTTGTACCATGATTTTGCTAGTTCAATGCCTATCATAGATTATCACAATCATTTGATTCCCGAACAAATGGCTAATGATATCAATTTTGAAAATTTGACACAAGTGTGGTTGTATGGAGATCATTACAAATGGCGCGCCATGAGAACCAATGGTACCAATGAGCGTTATTGTACAGGTGACGCAGATGATTATGCGAAATTTGAACAATGGGCAAAAACAGTTCCTTATACATTGAGAAACCCTTTGTACCATTGGACCCATCTGGAGCTTCAACGTTATTTCAACATACATGAAATCCTCAATGGTGATAGTGCCCAACTTATTTACAACACCTGTAACGACTTATTGCAAACACCTGAATATTCAGTAAAGGGATTGATTAACAAGATGAATGTGAAAGTGATTTGTACTACAGATGATCCTGTTGATAATTTATGTCACCATCAAAAACTTGCTACAGATAAAGACAATACGCCATTCAACGTATTCCCTGCATTCAGACCAGATAAGGCGATGAATGTGGATGATGCGGTTGCGTTCAATAATTATCTTTCTCAATTGGAAATCGCATCTAATGTATCTATTTCTTCATTTGATGATTATTTAAAAGCATTGAAATCAAGGCATGATTATTTTGCTGCAAACAATTGCTCTGTTAGTGACCATGGTTTAGAAGAGATTTATGCAGATGATTATACTGAAGAAGAAGTTATTGCTGCATTCAATAAAATACGTTCTGGACATCAGCTTACTTATTCTGAAAACAGAAAATTCAAATCAGCTATGCTTGTAATCTTAGCAGAGTGGGATTGGGAGAAAGGTTGGGTTCAACAATACCATTTAGGTGCCATTCGCAACAATAATTCTAGAATGATGAAATTACTAGGACCTGATACAGGATGGGATAGTATCGGCGATTTTTCACAGGCTAAAGCTTTGGCTAAATTTTTGAATAAGTTAGATACAAATAATAAACTCGCAAAAACAATTGTCTATAATCTCAACCCGGCTGACAATGAATTAATGGCCACCATGATTGGGAATTTCAACGATGGATCTGTAGCAGGCAAAGTACAATGGGGTAGTGGATGGTGGTTCTTAGATCAGAAAGATGGCATGACAAAACAATTGAATGCTTTAAGTAACATGGGTATGCTCAGTCGTTTTGTAGGAATGCTTACAGACAGTAGAAGTTTTCTTTCTTATCCACGACATGAATACTTCCGTAGGATATTATGTAATCTTTTTGGCGAAGAAATCGAAAATGGTGAATTGCCATATGATATTGCATGGACAGGTAAAATCATACAGGATATTTGTTTTAATAATGCGGCAGATTATTTTAACTGGAATAAAATGAATTTGTTTAAATAGCATTGATTTTACTTACCCCAATTAACACTAAAGAGCTTATTTATTTACGGCAACGTTCTCGTAAAATAAACATGTTTTTTTTTAACGAGTTTTGTTTTTTTTGATTTTACTTCACACTTCCGGAAAGGGATTTTTATTTTGATTTTTATAAAACTACGTTTATGATTATTGATCACATCAGTAATGCATCCAAGTATTTTGCATTACATCCATTGTTTGAAAAAGCATTTGCATATATCAATGCGACTGATTTTAATGCGCTTCTAGATGGTAAAATTCAGGTTGAGGAAGGGTTATTGGCGATATTGAGTAATGCTAACGGAAAACTAAAAGAAGATAGTCTGAAGAAATTCGAATGTCACAACAGTAATATCGACATACAACTTTGCCTTTCAGGAATGGAAACTATTGGATGGAAACCTCGCCATAAATGTGTAACACCTAACGGAGAGTTTAATACAGAAAAAGATGTTCAGTTTTTTCATGATGCACCTGATATGTTTTTTCAATTAACAGACGGACAATTCGCTATTTTCTTTCCAGAAGATGTTCACGCACCAATGATTGGAGAAGGAATGATCAAGAAGTTGGTGATGAAGGTGAGGAAGTAGGGGGACCCTAGATGCTAGATACTGGGTAAGATAGCATGGTTCAAAAAGTTCAATGAGTTCAAAATGTTTAAAATGGTTTATTCACCACAACCTATTGAACTAATTAAACCTTTTGAACTTTTTGAACACACCAAACAACAAACAAACACCAAACACCAAACAATAAACATCATAAATAATCATGAAACAAAAAGCAACCCAAGCCATTATCGACCAAGGAATATTGCCTCTTTATTTTAACCCCGACGAATCTGTAAGTGTTGATATTTTAAGAGCTATTTATAAAGCAGGAATCAAAGCTGTTGAATATACGAACAGAGGAGAGGCAGCTTTAAGTAACTTCAAAAAAATGGTTGCGGTAAGAAACGAAGAAATGAAAGATATGCTTCTCGGTGTGGGAACGATAAAAAATGTACAACAAGCAGAAGATTATATTGCAGCCGGTGCTGACTTTTTGGTAAGTCCTGGTTATGTAAAAGAAGTGGCAGATAAAGCCAACACCATAGGTATGTTATATGCCCCTGGATGTATGACGCCTACAGAAATCATTGCTGCTGAAAATAACGGCGTTAGTTTTATTAAATTATTTCCAGGCAATATGCTTGGTCCCGAATTTTTGAGTAGCATCAAAGAGATATTTCCAAAATTATTATTCATGCCAACTGGTGGCGTAGACACAACTAAAGAAAGTATCGAAGGTTGGTTTAAAGCTGGTGTTTGCGCTGTAGGCATGGGCAGTAAATTAATTAGTAAAAAACTGATGGAAGCAAAAGACTATGCTACTATTGAAGCCGACACTACATCTGTATTGGCATTGATTCAATCTATAAAAACAAAATAATCAAATCATGACACAAACCAAATCCGTAGGAAATTATCGCTGGACAATATGTGCCTTGTTGTTTTTTGCTACAACTGTAAATTATCTCGACAGACAGGTTTTGAGTTTGTTGAAACCTGTATTGGAAGAAGAATTCAACTGGACGAACAGTGACTATGCAAACATTGCTTCGGTATTCCAATTTACTTATGCGATTTCCATGTTATTTGCCGGAAGAATTATTGATAAGCTGGGTACAAAAAGCGGATATTCTTGGGCAATAATCATTTGGTCTTTAGGTGCGGTGATGCATGCATACGCCATTCCCATTGGCAAACATTTTTCTGCTGTTTTGGGTTGGGTTGGTATTGCAGGTGTACCTATTTCAATAGCAGGTTTTATGTTGTCTAGAGCTGTACTCGGTTTTGGTGAATCAGGGAACTTTCCTGCAGCCATAAAAGCCACAGCAGAATATTTCCCTAAAAAAGAAAGGTCATTTGCAACAGGTATTTTTAATTCGGGTGCTAATGTTGGGGCAATCTTAGCTCCACTTACTGTTCCCTGGATTGCCAAGCAATGGGGCTGGGAATCAGCATTTATGATTATTGGAGTCATTGGCTTATTGTGGTTATTCTTTTGGATATTTCTGTATGAAAAACCTGCTGCCAATAAAAAGCTATCTTCAGAAGAAGCCGCTTATATAAATCAAGACCAAGAAATTGAACATATTATAGAATCAGACCAAAAGAAATTATCATGGACTGAGTTGTTAAAATATAAACAAACATGGGCATTTGTCGTAGGTAAATTCATGACAGATGGTGTGTGGTGGTTTTTCCTGTTCTGGCTTCCTGCTTACTTGAAAGATCAATATCATATGCAATCAACAGATACCGTTCTTCCTCTTTCTGTTTTATATAGCATGACAATGGTTGGAAGTATCGGCGGTGGTTGGTTCCCTGTATATTTTATGAAAAAAGGATTGTTGCCTTATGATGCAAGATTAAAGGCAATGCTTACCATCGCGTTATTCCCTGTCTTGGTTTTGGCAGCACAACCTTTGGGTGTTTACAGTTACTGGCTTCCAGTATTGTTAATAGGAGTGGGTGCTTCTGCTCATCAGGCATGGTCTGCAAATTTATTTACCACCGTTTCTGATATGTTCCCTAAATCAGCCACAGCTTCTGTTGTAGGTATTGGCGGCATGGCAGGTGGTATCGGTGGTGTTATTGTTACAAAAGTTGGTGGCGCATTATTTGATCATTACAAAGCGTTAGGTCATATTCAAACTGGCTATACGATCATGTTCTCTTTTTGTGCCGTTGCCTATTTGATAGCTTGGGTAATCATGAAATCTTTAGTGCCTAAACACAAGCCTATTGTACTTTAGTACATTACTTTTTATTATTAAAAAGCAACATAATTATAGTGTTGCTTTTAAATTATAAAGTTCCGATAACGATTGCGTAAATATAAACATTGGACTATAAATATATTTCTCAGTTTGGCAATATATTTGAACGACTCTTCTATATTGTCAACTAAAAATAAATTCCGATGAAATTTAAATTCTCAATTTGTATTTTATTCGTGCTTGCATTTTTATGCATGAACAACACTGTTGTAATTGCACAAGATTTATGTGCTCCAGTGGGATGGGCAACTCAAAATGGAGGAACTACAGGTGGAGGTACTGCTACTCCTATTACTGTTTCAACACTGGCAGATTTACAAACTCAGGCAAATTCTGTTGGAGCAAAAGTTATTTATGTTTCAGGCACTATGGGAGCAGGTGTTGCTACAAGAGTAGTGGTAGCTGCAAATAAAACCATCATCGGTTTGCCAGGT
>CALPIT020000145.1 GCA_943323705.2 Streptomyces griseus | reverse complement strand
CCGCATCCAAGTGTTCCAAAAGGAAAATCTGCAGAAGATAATGAAGTGGTAAGATCAGGTGGAAAAAGTCCTGAGTTATATGCGGGTGCAAAACCACACTGGGATTTAATCAAAGAATACAATTTAATTGATTTTGAAACAGGTGCTAAAATTGCTGGAAGCGGATTTCCTTTGTATAGAGGCAAAGGCGCAAAACTACAACGTTCACTAATTCAATTTTTTCTGGATTACAACACAGACGCTGGTTATGTGGAATACATGCCTCCATTGATGGTAAACGAAGCCACTGCATACGGTACTGGTCAATTGCCTGATAAAGAAGGTCAGATGTATCACATTACTGCAGATGGTTTGTATTTGATACCCACTGCTGAAGTGCCAGTAACCAATGTTTACAGCAATGAAATCATCAAAGACGCAGATTTACCTGTAATGATGACGGCTTATACGCCTTGTTTCAGAAGAGAAGCTGGAAGTTTTGGATCAGATGTAAGAGGTTTGAACAGGGTGCATCAATTTGATAAAGTTGAAATCATTCAAATGGTACATCCTGATAAAAGTTATGGTGTGCTTGAAGATATGGTGAACCATGTTGAGAAACTATTAAACCATTTAGAATTGCCTTATCGCATACTTCGTCTATGCGGTGGCGATATGGGCTTTACTTCTGCACTGACTTACGACTTTGAAGTGTATAGTGCTGCTCAGCAAAAATGGCTGGAAGTGAGTTCCGTAAGTAACTTTGAAACGTTCCAGACGAACAGAATGAAAATCAGGTATAAAGACGAAACTGGTAAGACACAATTGTTGCATTCATTAAACGGATCTTCATTAGCTTTACCCAGAATCGTTGCGGCTTTGCTTGAAAACAATCAATCTGAAAAGGGTATTCATTTACCTCAGATTTTGCATAAGTATTTTGGGGAGAGTGCGATTGATAAGTAGAGCCCCCTCAGTCCCCCAAAGGGGGAAGTTGATTGGTGTTTGATGTTTCAAACGAATCTTTTTTAGAAGAAGAACCTATCGAACTTTGTGCCTTCGCTGGTCTTTTGACCTGCGAAGTTGATAGTGCAAATTAATTTGAAAATAAAATAATCTATATAATTTCTGTCTTTGTGCCTTTGTGGCAAACTAATATTAAATCATTAAAAATGAAACATACAAATTCAATTTTTGCTTTAGCATTTACAGCAATAATAATTCTTTCTGCTTGCAGTCACAAGTCAACACCAACAGCTGCAGCACCAGCACCTGCAGCGCCTAAGGAAGCACCTGCTCAATTCAATATGATGACGGCAGCAGCGGGACCTTCAGTTGTAGAAGGTGAAAAAGTATATGTGGCCAAATGTGGCCAATGTCATGATTTAATAAAGCCTTCAGAACACAATGCTAAAGAATGGACTTCCATCATGAAAAGTATGGCTGTTAAAGCAAAACTGAATGATGTTGAAAAAGCAGATGTAATGGCATTTGTGGCGAAAGGAGCGAAGGTGAAGTAAAATGTTTTCTTGATACTGGATACTGGATGCCAGATAAGTACGAACTAGAATCTAATATCCAGCATCTAGTATCCAGCATATCTAGTTTCTAGCATCTATCTTCTCAATCCTCCCATTCATCACATAAAACCAAAGCGGTGGTATTAATGAAAGCAGCATGCTTCCGGGATATCCTGTAGGCAATTGTGGGGCATCATCATGATGTTCGAGCAGCTGGTATTTTTTACTGGCCATATAATGATGGTCGCTGTGTCGAGTTAATTCAAACAACATAATTCTTCCTATGGGATGGTTGCTGTTCCAACTGTGCCAGGGCATGGCTCGTTCATAAACACCATTTTCTTTTTTCGTTCTTGCCAGACCATAATGCTCAATATAATTTACGGTTTCGAGCAACAGAATACCTACAAATGCAGCAGCAAGAAAATAGAGTGTGATGGTTTTACCAAAAAACAAAAATATCGTCAATACCAACAACAATTGAATGATGTGCGCCTGCAACATTTCATTGTAAAGACTTAAAATAAATCTATTCTTTTTTCGACAATCTTCATTGGCGATTTTCCATGCGGATAAATAAGAAAATAAAATAGTTCTGAAATAGAAAAGATAAACAGGCTCATTCATTCTGGCGCTGCTGGGATCTTCAAGTGTGGCCACATTTTTATGATGACCTTTATTGTGTTCAATATAAAAATGCATGTATAAGGAAGAGGCAAGTAAGGTCTTGGCCAACATTCTTTCAAAATATTTTACCCTATGTCCCAACTCATGTCCTACATTGACTCCAAAGGTTCCGCAAAGTAAACCCATGCTGAAGATTCTGCCCACAATGTCTGAATTGCTGAGAAGTGGTTGATGGAAAGAAAATAAAAAATAAATCAAGGTTGCATATTGAAAAGGAACGATAATGTATAGCATGTAATCGTACCCTTTGTGGTGTCTAGCAATTTCTTTTTCAGCGTTATTAAAATTGGATGTATCAGGTTTTAACATCAATTCGAGGAAAGGAATTAAAACCCATGCGTACAATATGGGTAGCCAAGCAACCCAGCCATGAAAGGAAAAAGATAGAATGCCTGTAAAATAAAGTGTTGCCGGGGATAAGTATTTAAACAATCGAATTTTCATTGTAATTCAATTTACAAAAAAATGCAAAAAGAAAATGAAATGCAAAAAAAGAGCTTCCAAATTGGAAGCTCAGAATTTAATGTAAAGGCGTTGATTAGTTTTTGCTTTCAGCTTTTACTTCGGCAGTTTTTTCAGCATCTTTGTTGCAAGACTTTGATGTTTTCTGGCAGCAAGTTTTTCCTTTTGCACATTTTTTCTTTTTGCCTTTGTCTGTGTTAGCGAAAGAAACGCCACTTACTAATAAAGCAGCTGTTGCTAATAATAATACTTTTTTCATTTTAAAATGTTTTATTTGATTAATCGATAGTAAAAATAATCAATAATGACTGTAATTCAAACTGAAATACTGTTATTTTTTATAACGTGGCGATTACGGATACGCCGCCTTTTACCACTTCATTCATCTGGGCGTTAATTTTTGTGCCAATAGGTAACAACAAATCTACTCTACTGCCGAACTTGATGAAGCCCATTTCCTCTGTTTGTTTAACTTGTTGGCCCACTTTTGTATAATTCATTATCCTTTTTGCTAAAGCACCGGCTATTTGCTTCACTAAAATCTCTTTATTCCCTTTTCTGATGACGATAGAATGTCTTTCGTTTTCGGTTGAGGATTTCGGATGCCAAGCCACTAGATATTTGCCCTTGTGATATTGATTATAAACAACTTCGCCAGTAACTGGGTTTCTGTTGACATGCACATTGGCAGGACTCATAAATATAGAGACTTGCAGCACTTTTCCTTTGAAATATTCTTCATCGATGGTTTCTTCTATCACAACCACTTTTCCATCGCAGGGAGCGATAACCAGATTTTCATCAATGGTATATTTTCTGTTGGGAATTCTGAAAAAAGAAATGATAAACAACCATAAAAAAAGAGAAATGACGGCAAAAATCCAACAAACTGCACAGCAGCAGCAAAGAAATTTGAAAACTACAAGATTCAATAATGCTAATACCAATGCAGTAATAGCAATTGTTTTATATCCTTCTTTATGAATTGTCATTTTAAAAAATTGAGTGGCAAATGTACAACGAAGAAAAGATTAATGAACCTTATTGGATAAAATATTTGACATATACCCATACCGCCGGAGCGGCAAAAAGGAAGGAATCAAAACGGTCTAAAAAACCGCCATGTCCAGGCATGATGTTGCCGCTGTCTTTAACGCCTGCCATTCTCTTCAACTTGCTTTCAAATAAATCTCCCAATGTTCCGAAAACAGCGCAAAGTGAAGAAATGATAATCCAGTTATAAACTGTCAATGAATTAGGAAATAATGATGTTTTAGAAAATAAAAGCGTAATTGCTACGACACAAAGAATAGCGCCGCCGATAGTGCCTTCCCAGGTTTTTTTAGGAGATATTTTTGAGAACGGTGTTTTACCAATGAATGAACCAACAATGTAAGCCATGGTATCGTTAATCCAGATGGAAAAAAATATCGCAGCTGGAAATAATGAATCCAATTGAATATTATCGCCTTGAGACTTTATACCTAACAATGCAATTGAAAAAATAGGAATTAAAATATAAATAAAACCCAAAGGCATACCAATGATTCTCTTATCATAATCAATCATCTTTATTATTTTGGCAAATTCCTTGATACATCCGACTGCTATAACTGTAAACAAAGCCATAAATACATAAGGATTGAAGAATAAACCACCTATCATTACTGCAGCAAATACAATAGCAGTGAGTGCTCTGGTTTTGAAGGTTTGGAGGTTGAAAGCCATGGATAATAATTAAGTAAGCAAAAGTAAGGAAATCATTTTCTTGGCAATCTGTCATTTATTTTCATCTTCTTAGCAATTTCTCCCGTAGGGGACGTTGCGTTGCCTTCTTAGCAATGTCTCCCGTAGGGGACGTTGCGTAATTGAAATAAAAAATAAGAAAGATTAAATATGGAATAAGAAAGTAGTAACCTACTCAAGACAATCTATTTCACACTTTGGGGAATTTGAGGGGCCGCCTTCTTAGCAATGTCTCCCGCAGGGGACGTTGCGTATTTTAAAATTCTATATCATTTATTTCCAAAATATTATTCACCTCATAAACCCCTTGATTGCCGGTTAAATAATAATAAGCAGAGCTATGCCTATAATCAACAGGTGCCTTGCATAAATCCCATTTTCCTTTACAAGGATTGTCATGTATGTATTCAAGTTTTTGATTCAGAAATTTATAATCTCTACATTCTTTCCAGTCAAATGATAAATTCCAGATTTCATGTCTCTTGTTTCTTTCAGTTTTTTTATCAGAAACTTGATCAGACAAATATTTTAATAATACATCTTGTTTTAGAAATTGTAATCTTTTTATCATTTCATAAGCCATAAATCTTTTGCCATTACCAACAATCTTATTAATTGAATGACCGGTATTGATAAAGCTAATCAATACATGAATATGGTTGGGCATGATGACATAACCATTAATATAATGGCCTTGCTTTTTCAGATAATCAAACCATTTGTAAACGATATCGTAACCTTCTATAATTTCAATTATTGAAATGTGATTGTAACAAACAATGGTTATGAAAAAGGTTCCTTCTGTAAAAGGTATGTTTTGTCTTCCGGGCATGAATGGAAAGATTTGAATAAAAATAAACTGAGAATTATTGAAGTTTATTTTTATACAACTAATATTTATTTAGTAATCATTGTTGCTTACGGAGAATGTAATTGGAGGATTCTTTTGATGACGCAACGTCCCCTGCGGGAGACATTGCTAAGAAGACCTGACCTGGTTACAGAAGTTGAAACGCATCGTCCCTCACGGGAGACATTGCTGAGAAAAAACAGAAATGGATTTGGCATTACGCAAAGTCCCCTGCGGGAGACATTGCTATGAAGACCTGACCTGGTTACAGAAGTTGAAACGCATCGTCCCTCATGGGAGACATTGCTGAGAAAAAACAGAAATGGATTTGGCATTACGCAAAGTCCCCTGCGGGAGACATTGCTAAGAAGTTGGACTAAACAAACAAATCCCCCTCTATCATCGCTTGCTCCCTCACATAAATTTTCATGCTATTATCTTCAGAATATTTTTTAAGAAGGACGAAGAAATAAGATAAAGCTACTACTCCAATAATGCCAAACCACCAATCCATTTTCACATCCATTTTGCTCACATCAATTTTCTTGTTGTTCATCGTTAACACATAAACTTGAAAAACGGCTATTGCGTTATTTAGAAAATGAGCAACAATATTCACCCAGATATTTTTTGTTTTGTAAAACATCAATCCCAATACAAAACCCAGTACAGCTCTACTTAAAAACAAATACACTGACATATGAATCAAACTAAAAATCAGGGAAGTTACAATGATAGCAATGAGAGGCTTCTTCCACCATTTAATTAGTATTTGTTGTAGCGCCCCTCTGAAAAATAATTCTTCGAACATAGCCGGAAGAAAAGCCATGATGACCAATGACAACAATAAATCGGGAACGCCCTGAATATGGCTTAATGCCATTACCTGATCGTTATACATTTTCTCGAGTTTGATGGCATAGGCGTCTATTGAAGGGAAATGTTTGGTTATCATTTCTGTCAGATCTTGTAAACTACCAGCTGCAATATTTGCAGTGAAAATGATTAAAAAACCAAAGATGATTTGCTGGATATTGATATGTTTGCTAAAACCCAACCAAAGCATTTGTCTGCCATGACACACATAAGAATACATCAAGGCAGGAATACAAAACATCATTAATGTGCTAAAAAATTGTAACCATCTGGCTGCATTCACATTTTTGGGGTCTTCCATGGCTTTCAACATCGCATCGCCCATTTTTTCAAATGGTGTTCCAGATGGAATCATTTGCATTCCAATAATAAATTGAATGATGGCTGCCAATATCATTCCGACACCGATAAATAATATCAACATTCCTAATTGCCCTAGTCCGGTAAAACCTTTATTGCTCTTGTATTGCATAGACGGTT
>CALPIT020000144.1 GCA_943323705.2 Streptomyces griseus | reverse complement strand
TTCATAAAGCACACCATTGGTTAATTTTACATGGCAGATATGTATGTATGGCAAGAAAACCTAATTGTGTTCAATGCGGCGTAAAAAATGCGTGTAAGTTTTTTAAGAATTATCACAAAGACTAAATAATATTCAAGAAAATTCGTTTAATTTGTAGTGTTATTTTTTATAACATAAATAATAAAAGTTAAACTGGAATTTTTCAATGAAAAGATTAGCATTTGCACTTGGTTTTGTTGTGATGTGTTTGGGCTATTCATCTAAAGCCGTTGCTCAGTATTATTTTTACGATGATTCGTATTATGACAATCCTGTTATGTTTGAATTAGGTGCCTCTGTAGGTGCTATGAATTGTCTTACAGATGTTGGTGGAAAAGCCGGCATTGGCAAGAAGTTCGTTAAGGATTTGAATTATGGAGAAACTAACTCTTGTTTGGGTGGTTATCTCAGTATCCTTTACAGAAATGCAATCGGATTAAGACTCGAAGCTAGTTTTGGAAAACTATCAGGCGATGATAATCTTTTAGCAGATGTCCCTGTAGGAGATATAGCTAGAACGAGATACAACAGACAGTTGAACTTTCAAACTTCAATAACAGAATTTTCGGCAGTTGCAGAAATGCATCCACTTTTTCTATTTATAGATTGGGAAAATAAAGATGCTGAACCTCCGAGATACTCTCCTTACTTGTTAGGTGGCATCGGATATTTTTCATTTAATCCCCAAGCAAAAGTTGGAAATAAGTTAATTGACCTTCAACCTCTTTCTACTGAAGGACAAGGATTAGCAGAATATCCTGATAGAAAAGTCTATAAATTGAAACAGATAAATTTTCCAGTGGGTGCAGGATTCAAATATGAATTGTCTTCACTTGTAAATCTCAGGGGTGAATTTGTTTATCGCATTCTCTCTACAGATTACTTAGATGATGTGAGTACAAATTATATTGACCCTTCATTATACGCGAATAATGGTTTTAACGGCACGAGATTGACTAATGCACTTTTGCTTAACAACAGAGTAATCAATGGTCAAAGAGCATTACCTGGAAACAAGCGCGGAAGTCCAACTCAAAAAGACAGTTACTTTTCATTTAATTTGAAAATAGGAATTTCCATAGGAAGAGAAAGAATCAGATAAAATTTTATATTTTAAAATAAATAGAAAAAGCCCGTGGTTAAATAATCATGGGCTTTTTTTATATACAAGAATGTCCCGCAACTTGATGCCACAAAGGCCCTAAGGCACAAAGTGTCACAAAGGCTCTCAAACCTCCGCGTAAACTCAACATTCTCATCTTCTCCGCGGTAAAAAAAATTCGTGAATTCGTGGTTAACCAAATCTTCCCCGAAGGGGAATCTCCTCCTAAATCATCCCCTCCACCACTTCAATAATTTCTCCTTTGGTAATCGGTACACCCATGATTTTATTAAATCCTTTGGCATCAACCATGTACTTATCTCTAATGATTTTTATCAGCTGACCGTTATTGATTTCTGGTATCAATACCTTATCAAAATTCTTGATGATATCGCCTAAATTTTTTGGAAAGGGACGAATATAACGGAGATGCGCATGCGAAACTGAAACGCCTTTTTTCTGTAACTCAATACAAGCACTTTTGATGGCGCCGTAAGTACTACCCCAGCCTATTACCAGCACTTTGCCTTTTTCTTCGCCGCTATCCAGTTTTTGTAAGGGAATATAATCAGCAATGTTTTCAACTTTTTGTTCCCTGATTTTCACCATGGTCTGGTGGTTTTCAGGATCGTAACTGATATTACCCGTGATGTTTTGTTTTTCCAATCCGCCTATGCGATGCTCCAAACCCGCTGCACCTGGTATTACCCATGGCCTAACCAATTTCTCATCTCTTAAATAAGGCATGAACTTTTCTTCATCGGCATTTTTCTCTGTCTTGAATGTAACTTCAATCTTTTTCAAATCTTTTGTCTGAGGGAATTTCCATGGCTCTGCACCATTAGCAATATATCCATCACTCAACAAAATTACCGGAGTCATGTGTTGAATCGCAATTCTCACGGCTTCAAATGCTACATCAAAACAATCACTCGGTGTTGATGTCGAAATTACCGGAATTGGACATTCGCCGTTTCTTCCAAAATAAGCCTGTAACAAATCGCTTTGCTCCGTTTTGGTTGGCAAACCTGTGCTCGGGCCGCCTCTTTGGATATTGCAAATAAGTAAAGGAATTTCAAGCATTACTGCCAATCCCATGGCTTCTGTTTTTAAAGCCATGCCCGGACCAGAGGTTGTAGTGACGCCAATCGAACCACCATAACTAGCACCAATAGCCGAAGTTATGGCTGCGATTTCATCTTCAGCCTGAAAGGTTTTAATACCAAAAGTTTTATAGCGACTTAATTCATGTAAAATATCAGAAGCGGGTGTTATGGGATAACTTCCTAAAAATAGATTTAGATTAGATTGATGAGAGGCCGCAATCAAACCATAAGCTAGTGCCTGATTACCCATGATAGACCGATATGTACCCGGCTCCATTTTCGCTTTTTCTACAGAATATCTTCCGGTAAAAGTTTCAGTAGTATCGGCATAGTTATACCCTGCTTGTAAAACTTTTATATTGCTATCCAGGATATCTTGTCTCTTTGAAAATTTCTCTTTCAAGAAAGTAACCGTGTTGTCCATATCCCTGTTGTACATCCAATACAAGAAGCCAAGCACAAACATATTTTTGGCCCTGTCTTTTTCTTTGGTGCCCATGGTAAAATCCTTCAAAGCTTCACGAGTCATTTTGGTGACATCCATTTTAATCACCTCGTAATTATTCAGACTATTATCTTCCAAAGGATTCACGCCATCAGGATAATTGGCCAATCTTAAATTTTTCGCATCGAAACCATCTATGTTGGCAATGATTTTACCACCTTTTTTAATGGCTTTCATATTCACTTTCAATGCCGCTGCGTTCATGGCTACTAGTACATCACATTCGTCACCGGGTGTATAAATTCTGTCGCTGCTGAAACGAAGTTGGTATCCACTTACACCGGGTAAGGTTCCTATTGGGGCTCTGATCTCCGCAGGAAAATCCGGAAATGTAGCCAAATCAAGGCCTAATAAAGCGGTATTATTGGTAAACTGACTTCCGGTCAATTGCATTCCATCGCCACTATCACCTGCAAATTTGATTACAACTTCCAGAAGTAATTCGTTTTTTTCTGTCATCTGAGTCAATTAAAAAAGTTCGGAAAACCCGATTGAATATTCAGGCGCAAAGTTACTGAATACAAATAAAAGATTCTTCATAAAAAAAGGCCTTGGATTTATTTGAATTCGGGCTAATGAATTAGGTTTGCGGAAATTAATTACATGCTAGATTTAACTGATTTCTTATCCCCCATCAATATTTATGAACTTAATGGCGATAATGAATATACCGATGGGCAATTTGCCAAACACATTACAGTTTTTGAAAAAGAAATGCCCGATTTAACGGAGATTGAACTCGTTTTGGTTGGAATCGGTGAAAGCAGAGGAATCGGTTTTGATAAAGAATATTCAAATGCTCCTGATAAAATAAGAAAACAGCTTTATCCACTACACTGCTGGCATACTGATATTCAGATTGCAGATATTGGAACTATTAAGAAAGGAGCCGGTATACTCGACAGTTATGCAGCGCTCCAAACAGTAGTGGCAGAATTGATAAAAATGGGCAAAACAGTTATTATCCTGGGCGGCTCACACGACATCACTTTAGCACAATACAATGCCTATAAATCTTTAAACCAAGTAATCGAAGCCACTTGCATTGATTCGTTGATAGATTTGCGTGGCGATAGTGTACTTAAAAACGATAGCTTCCTTTTAGAAATGCTCACCAGCGAACCTAATTGGGTAAAGCATTATAATCACATTGGCTTTCAGAGTTATTTTGTTCATCCTCGTTTATTGGAAACGCTTGATAAATTAAGATTCGATTGTTATCGTGTCGGCAAAGTAAAAGAAGACATTGAAGAGATGGAGCCCGTAATTCGTAATTCGCACATGGTGAGTTTTGATATCAGTGCGATTAAAAACAGTGCTGCTCCTGCAAATACGATTAGTCCAAATGGATTTAATGGAGAAGAAGCCTGTGTACTTTCTCAATATGCAGGATTGAGTTCAAACCTAAGTAGCTTTGGGATTTATGGATATGAGCCAGAAAAAGACAGACACGATTTAACGGCCATTCAAATTGCACAGATGATCTGGTATTTTATAGATGGTAAATACAGAAGTAAGAACGATGCCAACATCAATGAGAGAAATAGTTTCAATGAGTTTCACACTTTCTTTGCTGAAGTTGATACTGTGTTTCTGCAAAGCAAAAGATCGAACAGATGGTGGATGCAAATGCCAGACTCAACATTCATTGCTTGCAGTAGAAATGATTATAGGAAAGCGAGCATGAATGAGATGCCGGAGAGATGGTTGAGGGCGCAGGAGAGAGGATAGAAAAGCCTCTCCCCAACCCTCTCCAAAGGAGAGGGAGTATTGATGCCGAAGATTGTGTTATTTTTTAGATGCCTCTGTTGGTGTTTTCACCAATAGATATTGTAGATTTATTATAGTTTCTTAGCAATGTCTCCTGAAAGGGACGTTGCGTTATTGTGTTTTAAATAAATGCCTTTGTTGATGTTTTCACCAACAAAGATTTTAGAGGCCTCTCCCCAACCCTCTCCAAAGGAGAGGGAGTTTTGATGCCGAAGTCAGAATTTTTTTTAATAAAATCGTTTCTATGAATCGTCTCTTCACTTTACTTATTTCTTTTTTTTTATTTGCTTCTGCAGCTGCACAACATTCAAAGAATCTTACAAAGCTCACCAACAAATTATTACTCAGCGATTCGATTATAAATGGAGCACATATCGGCATTTCCATTTACGAACCTGAAACTAACAGTTACGTATACACTTACAATGCAGAAAAGAATTTCATTCCGGCGAGCAATACCAAGTTCTTTACTTTATATGCGGGCATGAAATATCTTGGAAATAATATTATCGGAGCCTATTACAAAATTTCAAACGATACTATTTTCCTTTTACCAACTGGAGATCCAACTTATTTACATCCTGATTTTGCAACGCATCCTGTTCATGATTTTTTAAACAACAATAATTATAAAGTTGTGTTGTTGGATGATGAGAAATATCCTGTTCCCTATGGCAAAGGATGGGCTTGGGATGATCAGCAAGAAGATTATATGCCGCAAAGAAGCAGCTTCCCGGGCTGTGGCAATTTGCTGAAATTGGAATGGATTAAAAACAACAATGCAAAACCTGATGAATTCCAATACGACCTAGCTGTGATGAATGCTGATGTAATAGATTTTAAACTCACCAAAAAAACAGATACCACATTATCCGAAAACACCATCACAAGAGCAGCTGGAACAAATCATTTTACCGTTACAACAAACAACAAACTAAAAACATTCACACAAGAAATTCCATTTGAAACTTTTGGATTACAAACTGGATTTATGATTTTGCAACATTCATTGTATCATCTGGCTACACTTCAAAAAACCAAGCATATCAACCGCGATGAATTCACTCCAATGTTTTCTCAAAAGACTGATGCTGTTTTATCAATCATGATGCATCGAAGTGATAATTTCTATGCAGAACAAACTTTGCTCATGTCGGCAAATGAACGACTTGGATATATGAATGAATCAGACATGATTGACACTCTTTTGCAAAATGATTTAACTGATATCCCTCAACATCCACGATGGGTTGATGGCAGTGGATTGAGTCGATATAATTTATTTTCTCCGAATGATTTTGTGTATATCATCAATAAAATTCAGAATGAGTTTGGAGTTGAAAGACTGAAAAATATTTTACCCACGGGCGGCACGGGCACATTAAAAAATTATTTCCATGCCGATAGTAGTTTCATATTTGCGAAGACAGGATCGTTGAGCAATAACTATACTTTGTGTGGCATATTGACTACTCAAAAAAACAAACAATTGATTTTTTCGGTGATGCTGAATAATTATCAGGGTTCTGGGAAAGCGGTAAGGAGATTGATTGAAGGGTATTTGCATGAGGTGAGGGTGAGAGCCCCCTAAATCCCCCAAGGGGGACTGATTGTTCTTCACCGCAATGTCTCCTGAAAGGGACGTTGCGTTTTTAGAGGGTTTTGTTCAAAAGGTTTGTTTGGGGTTTGGTGTTTGGGGTTTGGTGGGGTTTGGGGTTGTTGTTGGGGCAGCTTATCCAGCCTATCTAGCATATCCAGCCTATCCAGTATCTAATTTCTAGTATCCAGCATATCCAGCCTATCGAGCATCTAGTTTCCAGCATCTAGTTTCTCTCACACAAGAAAGGCCCACTCCAATTAAGGAGCAGGCCTTTCTAGGTTATAAGGTTTATGGTTTAATGGTTTAAGTCGCTACGATGGTTAACCTTAAACCATTAAACTTTTAAACCCTTGAACAACTTCCCCCTTCGGGGATTGAGGGGCCTTAATACTTCACCATCCTCACCACCTTCTTCTCCACACCTTGTAAAACCTCAAGCATATACACACCAGGTTTTAATTCAGCACCAAGCGATATATTTT
>CALPIT020000143.1 GCA_943323705.2 Streptomyces griseus | reverse complement strand
TATCAGCATCAAATTTTTTGTTGTAAGCCAAACCCAAACCTAAGTTAGCAGGTATATAATCTTTTTGACTAGCATCACTAGTATAAGAAATTTTAGAACCTAAGTTAGATAAAGTAGCTCCGTAATCGAAACCATTTCCTTCTGCGTTAGTTCCTTTGTAATACCAATGAATATCTCCAGCAATAGCAGTACCTTTTTTGTAAGTAACACCATTTACGCTACCACCAGCCAAATCAGAACTGATATAACGAAGCGCTACACCCAATCCCATTTTGCTTGATAATTTTCTTGAGTATCCCGCATCGAAAGCAAACTCGCGAGGACGGAAAGATTGTAATTGGTTACCACTGAAATCTGTAAACTGGATATTACCCAAGCTGAAGTATCTTAATGAAGAAGAAATTGCTTGTGTTTCATCCAATTGATAGTAACCAGCTATTGACGCTAAGTAAACGTCATTTAATTTCAAATCACTCAACCATGGAGTATAAGAAGCAGTGATGCTCATTTTATCAGTTGCGAATGGAGTCTTTGCTAAATTCCAAAAACCTGAACTAGCATCAGCCGAAGTAGCGATACCAACATCACCCATACCGCCAGCGCGAGCATCAGGAGAAATTCTTAAAAATGGAACGGCAGAAGTTACCACGTTGATTGGGTCTGTTTGTGCCTGTGTAGCAGTTGCTGATCCTGCTAATAACATAACTAGAGCAGCTAGTCTCAAAGTTGTTTGTTTCATGCGATTTTTTTGTCTTGGTTAGGTAGAAATTACTCTATAGTTGTGTGTTTGTTAATTTTAAATGAGTTGTAAAAATAAATGTTTTATCGAATTCACCAACTTTTTTTTTGAAATCAACTAAAAAATTAAAAAATATTTTTTACTGTTTCGAGCACAAAACGAAGAAATTGGTTTGATTATTGCACAAATTCAAAATTCGATGTTGTAAAGTAAATGACATTTTCATTTTAGATTTCGTTGCTTAAATCTTAAAAGTTTTCAAAAATTTGCTAACAAATTCTGAAAAGTGTTTTGGAATCAATTAAAGTTGATATATTCGCACCCGTTGTAACCCAAACCAATACAATAAAAAAGAAAACCCTTCGTTAACCAATTTGCAAAACGAATGCACATGCAAAAAACTTTGTCTTTCAAATCTCTTTTAATCTTAGGATTGTCAGCTCTATCACTGAGCTCTTGCGGTATTTTCGGCAAGAAAAAGGAAAAATCAAGCGTAACCGGATGGAGTTACGATGATAAGAACATGGGAAATTTCCATGTATCTAAAGTAAAATACCCAAATGCCGGACCTGGTCTTGTATTCGTACAAGGTGGATCTTTTGTAATGGGAGCTAAAGAAGAAGATGTAATGGGCGATTGGAATAACGTTCCTCGCAGGGTTACTGTACCTTCTTTCTTTATTGATGAAACAGAAGTAGCTAACGTTCACTACAGAGAATATCTGTATTGGATTGAAAATACTTTCAGTGGTGATACAACTGTAATGGCAAAGGTTCTTCCAGATACTTTATGCTGGAGAGAAGAGTTGGCTTACAACGAACCATACGTTGAATATTATTTCCGGTACCCATCTTACAACTACTATCCTGTAGTTGGTGTTAACTGGCAACAAGCACATGATTTCTGTATTTGGAGAACAGATCGTGTAAATGAATTTAACCTCATGAAAAAAGGTTATTTGAAAAAAGATGCTGCCAAGAAAGAAATGAAAGGCGGTGGCGCTGATGGTTCTTTCAATACTGAAGCTTATTTGTTGAATCCTGATATGATTCAAGGAAGATCTAAACCTAAAAAATCTGAATTAAAAGATATCAATAACAAACCAAGGGCTACGGTAAAAATGGAAGATGGTATCCTTAATATGGGATATCGTTTACCAACAGAAGCAGAGTGGGAATATGCAGCTTATGGTTTGATTGCTCAAAACCCTTCTCCTCGTAAAAGCGAAAATAAAAGTGGAGAAGAATTACGTTCTAACCAACAAATTTATTCTTGGAGTAAAAACGTAAACGGCTTGAGAGATAATCGTCATGGTACTTGGCAAGGTAAGTTTATGGCCAACTTCAAACGTCAAAGTGGTGATAACATGGGAGTTTCTGGCGGTTTGAATGATCGTGCTGCTATTCCAGGTCCAATCAAAGCTTTCTATCCAAATGCATTTGGTTTATATAACATGAGTGGTAACGTGAGTGAGTGGGTTGGTGACGTTTACAGACCAATGACACCTTCTGATGGTCAGGATTTCAACTATTTCCGTGGTAACAGATTTCAGAAAAATTTCAAAAACAGCAGCGGCGAATTTGAAAGAGACAGTTTAGGTCATTTGAAAAAAGTTGATATCTCTGATGAAGAAGTTAAAAACAGAACTAACTACCAACGTAATAATGTTATCAATTATTTAGATGGTGACTCTGCAAGTTCAGCTTCATATCAATATGGAGTTACTACTTTGGTAAACGATAAATCAAGAGTTATCAAAGGTGGTAGCTGGAATGACAGAGCTTATTGGTTGTCACCTGGTTCTCGTCGCTTCATGCAGGAAGATCAAGGTTCTTCAACTGTAGGTTTCCGTTGTGCTCAAAGCTATTTAGGACCTCCAGAAGGACCTGGCTTTAAAGAAGGTAACATCTTCGGTAAACGCAAACAAAACAAACGTAAAAAATAAAATCGCTTTAATAAAAAGAGACCTCCCGAATGGGAGGTTTTTTTTTACCACGGAAATTTATGTAATGATGTATTTGGGAATTGTGGATTGGGATTTTACTTATTAGCAATGTCTCCTGCAAGGGACGTTGCGTAAAAATGAAATGGATAGGCTGGATAAAGATAGATAAGCTGGATACAACTTCTCAGCAATGTCTCCTGTAAGGGACGTTGCGTAAAAATGAAATGGATAGGCTGGATAATCCTTTGTGAGGCTTTGTGCCTTAGCGCCTTGGTGGCAAATATCCTATAAAAAAAGGATGCTCATTATCATGAAACATCCTTTTGATGCGGAGACGGCGAGATTCGAACTCGCGATACAGTTTCCCGTATACACACTTTCCAGGCGTGCTCCTTCAGCCACTCGGACACGTCTCCGTTTTATTTAAATTTCCACAAGAACTATTTTAACACACACTTTCTCCCGAGGTCTAGGGATGCTCCTTCAGCCACTCGGACACGTCTCCGTTTTATTGGGTAGCAAATGTACGTGCTATAACTCTGAATTAAAAATCAATCTAACACCTTTTCCATTTGCATACTGCGAGAGCCTTTTATCAGAATTGCAGCATCAGAAAATTGTTGTGCAACAAACCAATCTCTTGCTGCTGAAGAAGTTTTAAAATAATTGAAAGATTCATGAATTGACGAAAATTGCTCACCAACCAATACTACCTGTTTCCAATTATATTGCTTAATCAGAGAAACAATATTTATATGCTCCTGATGGCTCTCCTCTCCTAATTCCATCATGCCACCAAGCATCAATATTTTATTGTCTCCGGGCATTTTAGCGAAATTTTCAATAGCCAATTTCATACTGGATGGATTGGCATTATAAGCATCAAGAATAATTGTGTTACTGTCTTTTTTTAACAACTGGGAACGACTATTTGATGGAACATAAGATTCTAACGCATCTATGATGCTGCCATCAGCAACGCCAAATGTTTTGCCGATACAAACTGCCGCCAATACATTCGGCAAGTTATATCCACCAACCAATTGTGTTTTGATACAATTAATTGATGCACCTTTTGTGATGCTAACTTCCAAAAATTGTTCATCGTTTTTGATAACACCAACTAAATCAGCATTCTTATTTTCAGAACCATAGCTGATTATTGATTTTGAACTATTGCTCATTTCCAGCAGGTAATCGTAGTCGTTATAAATGAATATTTTACCATGGACAAATTTCAAATAATCAAACAATTCACCTTTTCCTTTTCTCACACCTGCTTCACCACCAAAGCCTTCCAAGTGAGCTTTACCACAATTGGTAATTAAACCATGAGTAGGCATAGCATATTTGCAGTAACCTTCAATCTCTTTCTGATGGTTGGCGCCCATTTCAATCACCGCCATTTCAGCATCCGGTTTTATTTTTAGAATGGTAAGTGGAATGCCGATATGATTATTTAGATTTCCTTCTGTAGTGTAGGTCTTGAAAGTAGTTGACAATACCGCATGAATCAATTCTTTGGTTGTTGTTTTTCCATTACTTCCGGTTATGGCAATAAAAGGAATATCAAACTGCTCGCGATGTTTTTTAGCCAATGCCTGTAAGGTCTCAAGTACATTGTCTACTGTTAGTAATCGATTGTCCTCAGCCCCTATCAGCTCATCAACCACGCAGTAGGAAGCCCCTTTTTCTAATGCGGCATGAGCATATTCATTCCCGTTAAAATTATCTCCTTTAAGAGCAAAAAAGATATCGCCTTGTTTTAGTCTACGCGTATCCGTTTGTATGGATGGATGTTGGAGGTAGATTTGGTAGAGTTCGTTGATTATTTTCATGTTTATTATGTTTGTTGTTTATTGTTTGTTGTTTATTGTTCAGACTAAAACCACAAACCACAAACAACAAACAACAAACAATTGTACCTTATTTCCAAAAATCATATTCGCATTGTCACTGGTAATTTTGGCGACCTCTTCAAAACTACAATTTTTAATGCTTGCAATTTTTTCAGCAATGATTTTTAAATAGGCTGTTTCATTTCGTTTTCCACGATTTGGAACTGGTGTTAAATAGGGCGCATCTGTTTCCAATACAATATGCTTCAAATCTATATGCTCGAGCACTTTATCCAAGCCTGCATTTTTATAGGTCACCACACCACCTATGCCTAAATAAAATCCCATTTCAATAATCTGTTGGGCTTCTTCAATAGTTCCGCCGAAACAATGAAAGATACCTTTTAGATTATCATTCTTGTTGCTACGAATGACGTCAATGGTTTCTTGAGTCGCATTTCGGGTGTGTAATATGATGGGCAATTGATTATTTATGGCTAAATGAATTTGATATTCAAGCGCGAGGTACTGTTCTTTCACAAATGTTTTATCCCAGTAAAAATCCAAGCCACATTCTCCTATTCCTGAAAATGGATAACGAGCTAGATAATCATCAACAATTTTCAATTCATTTTCATAATCTGCTTTTACATAACAGGGATGCAATCCAATCATCGGTTTACAATAGGAAGGATAACGATTTCCCAAAGCAACCATAGCTTCATGCGTTTCACTGTTGATGGCTGGCAAATAAATTGTGGAAACGCCATTTTCTTTTGAATGATCAATTACCGATTCAATATCTTTTTCAAATTCTTCTAAATAAAGATGTGCGTGTGTATCTATGATCATTTATAAAATGTTAGTGGTTATCTTTTCAAAAACAAATCCTTTCGCTGAAAAATATTTCAACACTTCAGGTAATGCAAAACTCATTCTTTCATTGGCCTTTTCACTATCATGAAACACAACAATAGAGCCTGATGTAGCATTTGTAATCACATGGTCTCTGCAGGTTTCCTTTGAAATAGAAGGGTCAAAATCGCCACTTAAAACCGTCCACATGATTGGTGTTAATTTGAATCGAGGTGCTTTCAACTGGCTCAATTGAAAACGGGTAATTCTTCCATAAGGCGGACGAAACAAATCACTGTCGATGTATTTTTTTGCAGCCTCTATATTATCCAGATATTTTTTGTCATCCGTTTTCCATCCATTCAAATGATTGTGCGTGTGATTGCCAACAGCATGACCTTCATCAATGATTCGTTTATACACTTCAGGATATTTTGAAACATTATCACCAATGCAAAAAAAGGTAGCTTTTGCATTGTATTTTTTTAATTCATCTAAAACAACATTTGTGATTATAGGATGTGGACCATCATCAAAACTGAGATAGATTTTTTGGTCAGTTGTTTTTATATGCCAAACACAACTGCTGTAAAGCCAACGAAGCCAATTGGGTGTTTTAACAAAATATAACAACAGATTGATTTTATTTATGAACAGAATGTGGTATTTTCAAATCTCTAAACACAAAAATATAGATAATGCAGAAAATAAAATTATTACTTCCTATTATCTCTGGAATTATTATGCTTGGATTCAGTTCTTGTAAAAAAAACAACACCCCTTCTGGAGAAATTGAAACCACTTTTGAATTGACAGGTAAACAAGCTATCAGCGAAAGTCTTACTGATGATGCGAATAATGTTTTAGATGAAATAACAGAAAGTCAGGGTCTTTCCGGAAATAAAGCTCCTGTAATTGATAATGGCACATTAAGTTGTGCAACCGTAACCGTTTCTCCTGGAGCATTCCCAAAAACAATCACACTGGATTTTGGAAGTGGTTGTACCAATCCCAATTCAAATATCGAAAGAAGCGGAATTATAACCATTGAACTTTCAGATTCATTCCGTTTAACAGGCAGTACGGCAGTTATGACATTTGAAAATTATTTTGTAAAGGGATATAAAAAAGAAGGCACAATAACTTGGACAAACACTAGTACTTCAACAGTAAGAAGCTGGAGCAGACAAGTTACTGATGGAAAAATAACGGCACCGGATGGACGCTATTGGTTTCACAATGGATTAAAGCAAATTACACAAGTCGCAGGAAACAATACACCAAGAATTTTAATGGATGATGC
>CALPIT020000142.1 GCA_943323705.2 Streptomyces griseus | reverse complement strand
GCATACGGCACACTCATCATCTGTGTCGTTCCTAAATCAGTATATGTATTGTTGTTTAGCGCATCCAGTTCCGTTTGTATGAATTTGCCGTTTTTGCCCCAGTTGATTGTAGAAAACGTACCTGTTTGCACTGAACCTTTGCCAATATTTACATTTACCAATCCCTGAGCATTTGTTGATATCGTATGTATTTCTTTATAAACAATTGCTCCCGTAGTTAAACTATCGTGAATGCTAAAACGAAGTTTCACCGCCTGATTGGAGATAATATTTCCTGAAGCATTTCTTACGATTGCCTGGTAAGGAATGGCTTGAGGTGATTGGGCTTTTATTTGAAAAATAAAGCAATATAGAATGACTGTAATAAATGTCTTTTTCATAATTAAAATTTTCTGATAGCCCTTACTTGTAATGTTACAGATTTAGGACCGTTGTCCATACTTATTGGCGTACCGCCTGGCATGAAATTATATGCCAAACAATAAGCAAAGTTTGACTGATCGCTGAACATCTGTGTTGATGACCAGTAATTATAATAAGATTGCTGGGCGCTGAATTGAGTATTTGAATCATAAATCGGATTAGTATTGCTTATACTTTTCAGTGTACTATTAACATTAAGTCTGTTTTCATAGATGAGTAACAGTTCTTCAATAGAAGGTAAATACCAGTCACTGTATCCGCCGCCTCTGTATAAGAAGCACGCATTCGCTGCATTATTTGTAATAGGTTCATTATTGACTATGGAAAGCGTATTGGGTTTTCCGTCAATTGAATTTATTGAATTTGGAATTGTAATTCCTTCGGTTCCCCAAACAGTATTAGCAACATCAGTTAATGAAACAATCAATCCATGCTCATTTCCATTCACATCTTTATATACGCTGTAAACTACTCCACCGCCATATATTTCTCCCACAAAATGTTGCAAACCTGATGCACTGCCTGATTTCTCTGCATACAATGCATACGGCACGCTCATCATCTGAGTAGTTCCTAAATCTATATAAGTATTATTATTCAGCGCATCCAATTCTACTTGTATAAATTTATTGTTCTTACCCCAATTGATTCCAGAAAAACTGCCTGATATTATAGATCCTTTACCAATATTTACATTCACTAACCCTTGGGCATTGGTTGAAATTGTATGAATTTCTTTATATACGACCGTACCTGTAGCCAAACTATCGTGCATGCTAAAACGAATTTTTACAGCTTGATTAGAAATTATATTTCCCGATGCATTTCTTACAACAGCTTGGTATGGTATAGCCTGAGGTGATTGTGCAAATGCTTGTTGAAAAAAAATAGCTATGAAAAATATCGTTATAATTCTTATCATACTTATTTATTAATCTTTTACACATCGAACTGGAAATCCTGTCGCTTTATTATAGGTATTTCTATATAGTTTACTATCGCTGTAAATTAAAGTTCGTGTCCATGAAAAAGTAATATCTGATGCCCCTGCAGTCCAAAATACTCCATTCAAATATATCCCATAAAAACTGCCATTATTTCCTCGGTAACCAGCCGGAAGTGCTGTAAATCCGCTACTGTTAGTTGCTCCAGTATTTGGGCTTGTCCAAACACCAGTTTGCTTCAATGCACCTCCTGCTGTTAAACTTGGATAGCAATTAAAACAAACTGTGTCAGCTGCAGCATCTAAAGACTTCTCCAACTTATTCCAATCTGATTCTGATGATACATGCCAACCCAGAGGTGCTATTCCTCTTGAATCATTTAGTGCATACCAATTATAAAGTTTCCCGAATGTTGATGCATATGTTGCGCTGTCATTTTTATACCAGCACCATGCTCCTGTTGTCAATCCTGCCCATTGTAAAGAATCTGTTACTTTAGGTATTAAATCTCCATTTCTATAAGTTGTGACATCAAGATTTTTATTCATCCAAACTTGTGTACCAATGGTAACACTTGGTACGGCTAAAGTTGTAAAGCTCATTACTTCTCCATAAACCAAACCATAAGCAGTATTGCTGAATGCTCTATAATAATAAGTTGTATTAGGCCTTAATGAGTTTAATACAAATAAGTTACTACTTGTTGAGGCTGGGTTAACATATTTTGTAGAATCAGAAATTGTTGGAATAGGATTAAGTCCAAAACAAATTCCATCAGTTGAATAAAATGTTATATTGTAATTCAAATAAATGTCAACAGAAGCTGAAGTGTATGTAATAGGACCTGAAGTGTTCGAGTACAATACAGACAAATTTGGGCAACAAGGGGCTAACGGATCACATGACGGATCATATGGTGGACCACTTGATGGTGGTATGAAATTTATTGAAAAACTTAATTCGCTTCCATATGAAGTACCGAGACTATTTGTTGCAAAACTCTTTACATAATAATTACCATTAAAAAAACCTTTTACTAGAATATTAATGTCATTCGATGATGATGAAGGATCAATTATAACTACATTTGACAATGTTGGTGTTGCTGTTGATCCGATTACAAAACCCCTTGATAATATGTTTAAACCTCCATTGTCGGAAATTTGACTGATAAGTGTTATGCCACCAAATCCATCATCACAAGTTGAAACCGTAGTAGTAGTTAAAATAGGTAATGCTCCAGATAAGGTTGTAAATGTACTATCAGCCCCATATCCCGTCCCCACATCTGTTGTAGCATATGCCCTTACATGATATAACATGTTATTTGTTAACCCAGTAAGATTTGATGAATAAATACCACCACTCATTGTAGCCACAACAAAACTATTAGCAATTGTTGGGTTGGCTGTTGTTGAATAACAAACGCCTCTTGATAATATGACCCTGTTACCACTGTCAGTTACATTCATATTTACTTTAGCTGAAGAATAAGATATGCCTGTAATAGGTCCTGTAGTCACCACAGGCAATTTGGGCGTCGTTATAGTTATACCAGAGCCATATGCCGTTCCAACACTGTTTGTAGCATAAGCTCTTAAATAATAAATCGTATTAGGCAATAATCCGCTTACATTACTTGTAAAAACTCCTGTTCCAGAACCATCTGATGTTTTGGTTGTTAACGCAACAGTAGGATTGATAGCGGTACTCCAGCAAACGCCTCTTGCGGTAATTGATGCACCACCACTATAACTTACATTTCCACCGCTAACACATGCGGTACCTGTAATGGAAGTTGCAGTTGTTGTAGTCACTGTTGGAATTGAAGTGGCAGCAGTAGTAAACACAGAATCTACCCCATAACTTGTATTTACTGCATTCGTAGCAAATGCTCTATAATGGTATGTTGTTGAAGGAAGTAAACCTGATAGGTTAACCGTGAAGCTTCCAACTGAATTTGTTGTACTTACCACAACAGAATTTGCAGTTGTTGGATTTATTGTACTTGCATAACAAATTCCTCTTGAAATTATTGATGCGGTTCCACTGTCTGTTACATTGCCTGCTGCAGTTGCTGTAATTGCAGTTTTATTAGTAATGGAACTGGTTAATACAGAAGGAGCTCTTAATGCAATGGTAGAAAAAGTTTGTTGATTCCCATAAGTAATACCAGCACTGTTACTAGCAAATGAACGAACATAATAAGTTGTGTTTGGAATTAGACCTGACATATAACTGACGAAGTTTCCAAAAGAACTACCATTATTGTATGTGCTATTTGATATAGTTGGATTTTGAGTTATTGCCCAACAAACGCCACTCGTCAATATAGGATTACCACCATTATTTGTTATGTTTCCTCCTGAGGTAGCAGTTGTTGTAAAAATATTCGAAATGGCATTTGTGCTAATTACAGGTACACATCCACCCCAAGTTGGCACTCCATTACAGTTAACTAGATTTTGCCCGTAACCCCCAGTAGCTATTGGAGCCCATTGTGTTCCGTTCCAATACAACATATCACCCACTGCACCAGATGTAGGCAAACCGCCCAGAGAAGATTGCGCATACAATGCATAAGGCACGCTCATCATTTGAGAAGTTCCTAAATCTGTAAAAACATTATTGCTCAATGCATCTAATTCAGTTTGAATAAACTTTCCATTTTTACCCCAGTTAATACCACTAAAAAATCCAGATTGTAAAACCCCCTGACCAATATTCACATTTACTAAGCCCTCTAGATTGGTGGTAAGTGTGTGAAGTTCTTTATAAACAATTGTACCAGTTGCTATACTATCGTGGATGCTAAAACGAAGTTTCACCGCCTGATTCGATATTATATTTCCGGATGAGTTTCTAATAATTGCTTGATAAGGAATAGCCTGAGGTGATTGTGCTAAAGCAAAAAAAGGGATTATCAAAAAAATAAAAAAACAGTAGCTGGATATTTTATTTATCATAAAAATTTCTAGTTAATAATTTTGTGTGAGAGGTAAAATCAGTCTGTTCAACTAACTGAAAGCCCAAGGTATATAATTTTATCGGCATATAAAAAACTTTTGCTGATTCTCTATGAAGGGATACTTCGCCCCTAATACTTTTACAAAAACTACAACATAATCTATATATACATGATAGAAGTAATTTTCTTAGGATTTATTTGTATGTAAAATATCTATCTGGATACCAAAAGATGAATTAGATAATTAAATTTGAAGAGGTAAGATGAAACCTAAAAAAGGTTATCTCCCCAAATAATGCAATTTGGGTAAACCTCGATTAAGATTATTATTTACTAATTTTTTTCGCCTATGAATTCGTTCTAATTTTCAACAATTAAGCCCAAAACCCTTGATTTTACTGCATAAAAAAAGGCTTTACATATTTGAAAAACCTTTAATGCGACCTTAGTGAAAACACCAACTGTGGCGAAAAAATTAATTTAAGTCTTTGTTTTAAAACTCTTAATAATACTTATATACCGAAACATGCATTCATTAGGCTAATAAAGACGTAACTTCCATAGCACATCCCCAAGAAAGGGTAACACCACTACCTCCATGACCGTAGTTATGAATTACTGGCACATGAAACGTGTCATCTTTTTCTACCCTAACACCTTGCTTCCTAAATGGGCGTAAACCTACACGATGATTTATTGGTTTAGCATCCTGTAACCAAGGTAAAAACTGGCTGTTTTGTTCAATGATTCTTTTAAATAAAGCATGCTCTAAACTAAGGTCTGTGTCCGTATCATTTGCTAAGGCAAAACCACCTACTACTAATTTACCGGCACCTCGGGGAACCGTAAATATAAAATTACCTCCTTCTTTATTTTCTTGAATGGTTGTGCAATGTGCCTCTTTAACTAGCAGTTGCCCCTCCTGATTTAAATTATCATATAACAACCAACCTCCTTTTACGGGAATGCATTGAGTATCGTCGACTAAATCGCGACTTCCTAAACCTGCACAATTAATAATAACATCTGGCGCATATTTTTCTTTTGCTTGCTGTATACTTTCAAAGCTATCCCTAATAATGTTACCGCCGTTATTCAAAAACTTATTTGTTAACCAATTGATATACAAACTCATATCTATCATAGGTGTTAAATACGAATAAGCGCCAACAAAGCCAGACGTTTTTTGGCAGATTTCATTTCTTTTAAATATCTGTTCACTATCATTATCAAAGCCAAACACTTTAGTGGCTAATTCCTTAATTTTATTATTTTCTAAAGCAGTATCTTCTGTAAGATAGAAATTAACGCGTCTCCAATACACCCCTGTATTTAATAGCCCCTTCAGCTTATAAAACTCGTTATAAGACGCAAATGCCCATGTATTATCTCTTTTGTTAATTCCTTCAATTAACAAGGGATCTAAACCGGTTGTTTCATAAAATCCACAAACCGCTGGTTGCCATTCCCATAACGCGCCTGCAATAGCGCTAGTAGTATCTTCACCAAACTTATCAGCTGCTATGCATATTTGTGAATCAGGATATTTTTCTTTTAAACTAATTGCTGTAGTTAATCCACTCACACCCGCCCCTATAATTAATATTTCCATATAATAAATAAATTCTTTTTGTATTTGAGCTTTAAAACGCACTTTTTAGTGAAGCCTATAGGGTCGTATGTTTTAGAAACCAACAAATATTTGCTTAACTGAAACAAAAATAATGAAATATAAATGATGAGCAACATAAAATATGAGGTGTGGGAAGACCCTGACGGATTAACGACATTATGCGTAGCAGACGAACGTGGAAACGACTGTCGGAAATTATTAGAATCTGGCAGTAAATTAGTTCATTCGTTCTATGCTGAAAGCCATTATGAAGCAATGACAATTTATTACAAGTATATGGACTGGGGAGTTTAGACGACCGAATTTGAAATTGACAAAGAACCCTATGAAAAGAAAAACGCCCTATAACAACACCTACCCAACTATTCTCACGACAACAGGAGTAAAGACTGGGTTTAGCTTCGCTGAATTTCAATTTGTGTTCCAAAGGCAGTTTTTCGGTTAATCAAACATTAGTTTTTTAAATCTAGTTTTACCTTCGATGCTGCTTCGCGGTGTAGTAAATGTCCCGCCCATCGTATAGTGGCAAAAAATTATAGGCAAACTTCCTATAAAATTAATTTTCTTAATTGACTAGAAACAAAAAAGGTTTCAATCTCTTGAAACCCTTTACTGTACTGTGTGACCGCGTTAGGATTCAAACCTAAAACCTTCTGATCCGTAGTCAGATGCTCTATTCAGTTGAGCTACGCAGCCAATTTTTTATATATTCTTTACCTGATCCCGCTTTTAAAAACTTCTCTCTTTTT
>CALPIT020000141.1 GCA_943323705.2 Streptomyces griseus | reverse complement strand
GGTATCGTTTATTCCATTTGTATTCAGCAAACAAATCAATGGATTTTGGCAGCATAATAAAATTTTATTTATTAGAATATTGACGTCTTCACTGTTTTCTGGTGTATTATACATTGGCTTAGTATTGGCTTTAATTTCAATGAAGTTGCTTTTTGAAATTGAAATTCATGAGAAATTATTCATGGATATTTTTATTTTCATTTCTGGTATTTTCAACACATGGTTTTTTCTGAGTGGTATTCCTGAAGATTTTGATGAGCTTGATGGTATTGAAGTGTATCCAAAAGGATTAAAGATTTTTGCACAGTATATTTTGTTGTCTTTGTTGGCACTTTATCTAGTCATTCTTTATTTCTACGCTGGAAAAATATTATTGTCATGGGATTGGCCAAAAGGCATTGTTTCCTATTTAATCATTTGTGTTTCTGTAATAGGGTCACTTACATTTTTATTGTTGTTTCCCTATGGAAACCAATCTGGAAATGAGTGGATCAAAAAAGCATCCAAACTGTTTTATGTGATTTTAATTCCGTTGCTTGTGATTTTGTTCATAGCCATTTTAATGCGAATTGATGATTATGGCATCACCATAAAACGATATGTTGTATTGTTTCTGGGCATCTGGCTTTGTGTAGTTTGCGCTTACACCATCTTAGGGAAAACCAATATTAAATTCATTCCGATTTCATTAGCGGTTATGTTGTTATTAATATCATTCGGTCCTTGGGGTATGTTTTCAGTGAGTGAACATTATCAGGTTAAAAGATTAAAAGGCATTCTTGAAAAAGCCGCTATTTTAAATGATGGGAAAATTCAAAATGAATCAATGTTTAATAACAAAACTGAAAGTCTGGAATTTAAAAATGAAAAGTTATTGTCTGATTCATTACACAATGAAGTGTATTCCATTTTGGATTATATGGATGATTTTCATGGTTTTTCTGCTATTAGAAGTTGGTATTCTCAAAACATCGATTCTCTTGTAGATGCAAAAATGAAATCTAAAAACAGCAATTACTACAATGAAGCAGAGTTGTACATGAATGCCATGGGTTTGGAATATGAAAATCGTTATGAAGCAGACGCTGACAATGAATATATCAATTTCAATACTTCAGGGGATGAAAAGATCGTAAATGTAAAAGGCTATGATTATACGATGGGTTTTAGTGATTATATCTATAGTAATGATGAATCTAATGTTTGTTCTTTTGATTTAGATTCTGTTTCATTTACAATAAAATATAAATTAGAGAATCAACAACATTTGATGTTGGAATTGACTGGAGAAAAACCAGTTGAATTCAAACAAGGTACATTTGATTTTAATCAGGTAATTCAAAATCTTATTGAAGATATTGGAAATGATGATAATAATATTTCTCCCATGAAAATGGAATTAAAAGCCTCAGTAAAAAACATTGAGGTTAAATTTCAAATCAATTCGCTGGAAATTAAAAAATCAAATAAAGGGCATAAAGTGGAATCCATGTCGGGGAATTTGTTTGTGAGGAAGTGTGCTGGATAGGCTGGATAAGCTAGATAGGCTGGATGAGCTAGATAAGCTGGATACTGGATAGGCCTACTTATCAGCAATGTCTCCTGAAAGGGACGTTGCGTGGGTAGATAGGCTGGATGAACTAGATGCTAGATACTAGATTCTAGATACTGGATAATCAAACCTTAACTAATTTGCTTTTTTGTTCCATGGGAACAATTCGTCTCTAGCCCGAAATGACGGTTAATTCTCGTTCCATAGGAACGTTTGGTGAGATTGTTGTTTGTTTGAATTAATATTGTAAAAATTAAAAAAATAAAGATGAAAAAGCAGGGCGTAGTTTACATTTCAATTGGCGTTTTATGGTTGATTATTATGATATTTTTTGCCACCATTGGTAATTACCATTACGAAAGAGATTATGAATCATATTGGAATTTGGCAGAAAAAGCATCTACGATTCAGCAAAAAGCTGTGTACATGGATAAATTTGTTGCAGGATTTAAAGGCAAAGGTTTTGAAGGAGATTATAATGCTGTTTTTTTTAAAACACCCGACAATAGCTTCGATAAAAATCTTGAAGCGCTACAATCATTGAAAACTCGATTGGATGAAATTCAAAAAATGAATGTAGCTTCTTTTGAGTACCAGACTGCGATTCAGCAAATAACTGCTCAAGAACAAGGTGAGGCACAAGCTATGCTTGAAGTGTTTTCGGGCATTTGGTGGAAAAACAATTACATTTTTTTATGGGAATGGATAGCAGGATTGGAAGTTATCTTTTGTATTTTTCTAATTGCTTTTGGTTTGGTGAGAATGGGAGGCGGTTGGAAGAAAATCAATCAGGCGATGAAAGATGCTGAACGCGAGAGATTGTTGAATAAGTTGGGATAGGCTGGATAGGATGGATAGGATGGATAGGCTGGATGAACTAGATGCTGGATACTAGATACTCGATAGACCTGCTTATCAGCAATGTCTCCTGAAAGGGACGTTGCGTGGGTAGACAGGCTGGATGAACTAGATGCTAGATACTAGATTCTAGATACTGGATAAGCACACCATAACTAATTTGCTTTTTTGTTCCATGGGAACAATTCGGCTCTAGCCCGAAATGACGATTAATTTTCGTTCCATAGGAACGTTTGGTGAAATATGCTGAAGTTATAAAATAAAAAAGGTCTTACAATTTGTAAGACCTTTTTTCGTGATTCGGATTGGATTCGAACCAATGACCCTCAGCTTAGAAGGCTGATGCTCTATCCAGCTGAGCTACCGAACCTGGACTCTTTTTTGGGATGCAAATATAGGGCGATTTAAAATTAATGCCACATAAATTTTCAAATTATTCTTCAGTATTAAATTAATGGGTAGCTAAATTTAAAACTACCGCTCAAATCAATCCACGTTTTAACTAAGGATAATCAGTTTGAAAAATTTAGTTTTTCAGCAAAAAATAAGCTGTTTTCTTAACGATTGCCTTTATATTTGCAAATATTATCCCAATTGTACAGTCCCGTTAACTCGGGAAAAATTAAAAATTAAAACTAGCATTTATGAAACAAAAATTCACATTGTTATTATCTTTCTTGGCTTTAGCTACTTTTTCTTTTGCTCAAAAAAGCAATGCATCTTCAAATAAAAGAAGACTTGCAGGTATCCATCTTAACTCAATCGATGTTAATTCTCCTCTAGCTTGGAAAGAAAACACCGGCACCAAATCTCTTGCAGGATTTAAAGATCAGGATTTAGGTTTCTCAGTTTCTTATTGGCAAACATTGGCACACCATGTTGATCTTTCAGGTAAAGCAACCATGATGTTCCATAATTATACTGCCATCGACAGAAATGAGTATTCTACTAACTACAACCAAATTGGTTTTGAAATCGAACCTTCTGTAAATGCTTATGCATTCAATGACGAAAGCAAATACAACGCTTTTGTAACTGCAGGTTTGGGCTTAGGTATGTATAGCGGCAAATTCGGCGCTTATGTTCCTGCTGGATTGGGCTTGTCTGCTAATTTCAGCAACAACACTATGTTTACGCTTCAATCTCAATATCGTTTCACACTTACAAGTGATGTAATGAGAAACAATTTGTTTTACTCTATTGGTATCCTTCAGAACATTGGGAAATAATTCATTACCAATTGTTTTCAATATCTGATTGATGCTTTGAAAATTTAAAATAAAAACAACCGTTTATGAAACAAAAACTATCACTTTTCTTATCATTTCTAGCTTTGGCTTCTATGTCATTTGCTCAAAAAGATAAAGCTTCTTCTTACAATAGAAGACTTCTTGGTATTCATCTGAACAGTTTGGATGTAAACACGCCACAATCCTGGAAAGACAATACCGGTACAAGAGCCTTATCAGGATTGAAAAATCAAGACCTAGGTTTTTCAGTTTCTTATTGGCATACTATTTTGAATCAACTTGACTTTTCTGCAAAAGCTAGTATGTTGTTTCATAATTATACAGCTATTGACAGAAATCAATATTCAACTAACTTTAATCAAGTTGGTTTTGAAATTGAACCTTCTGTAAATGCTTACATGTATAAAGAAAATAGCACTTTCAATGCATTTGTAACTACTGGTCTTGGATTAGGAATGTATAGCAACAAATTTGGTGCTTACGTACCTGCAGGCTTAGGTATAACTGCAAACATCAGCAACACTGCGTACTTCATTTTGCAATCACAATATCGTTTCACACTTACAAAAGATGTGATGAAGGATAATTTATTTTATTCTATTGGAGTTGCTCAAAACATAAGTAAAGAAAGACCAAAAGTTGTTTTACCGCCACCACCGCCACCAGTTGTTGATCGTGATAACGATGGTGTTTTGGATACGGAAGATAAATGTCCTGATGTAGCTGGTTCAGCAAAATACCAAGGATGTCCAATTCCTGATTCTGATGGAGATGGATTGAATGACGAACAAGACAAATGTCCTAAAGTAGCTGGTACTGCCAAATATCAAGGATGTCCAATTCCTGATACTGATGGAGACGGAATCAACGACGAACAAGATAAATGTCCTTCAGAAAAAGGTTTGGCTCGTTACCAAGGATGTCCAATTCCTGATACTGATAAAGATGGCGTAAACGATGAAGAAGACAAATGTCCAAACGTTGCTGGCCCTGCAAGCAATCAAGGTTGTCCTGAAATTGAAAAAGCTGTAATCGAAAAAGTAAATTTTGCGGCTAAGAATATTGAATACGCAACCGGTAGTGCTAAATTGCTTACAAAGTCTTACAAGCCATTGAATGAAATCGTGGCATTGATGACTGCTGATCAAACTTTGAAATTAGATATCAGTGGTCACTCTGATAATGTAGGATCAGAAGTTAGAAACAAAGATTTATCTGGTCAAAGAGCCAATTCTGTTAAAGAATATTTAGCTGGAAAAGGTATCGACAGATCAAGAATGAATGCTATGGGATATGGTTCTGAAAAACCAATTGCAGATAACAAAACTGCAGCTGGTCGTGCTAAAAACAGAAGAACAGAAATTTTAGTTAGCAATCATTAATATCATTTTACAATATTTGAAAACCCACGGACTAAAACCGTGGGTTTTCTTTTTAATTTACTTGATATGCAAATAGGAATTGACTTCGACGGCACATGTGTTACCCATGAGTATCCAGAAATTGGTAGAGAAATAGGGGCTATTCCGGTATTAAAAGAATTGACAGATAAAGGTCATCAACTCATATTGTTTACCATGAGGAGCGATAGAAAAGTAAAAACGAATTTTGGAAATTACGATGAGTTTTTTCTTACAGAGGCTGTTGAATGGTTTCGGAAAAATGAAATTCCTTTATATGGCATTCAAAAAGATCCTGATCAGATTTCTTGGACAGATTCTCCAAAAGCATATGCCAATATTTACATTGATGATGCTGCCTTAGGTTGCCCGTTGATTTATCCTGGAAATAATAATGAACGTCCTTATGCCGATTGGACAGCCATAAGAAAAATCTTGATAGAGAAAGGAGTTCTTTAAAATACTTACGATAGTTTTTTCACCAAATAACTCTCTATAGCATTACAAGGAATGAACATTGGTTTTTCTGTAATGTTAAGCTTTAACTGATTGCCATCTACGATATAAGAACCAGACACAGTATTAGACATTAGGCTCACATTAAATTGACCAGCATTTAAATCTCCTTCAAATGTACCTCCTTGTGAAGCTACAGCTGATTTCGCTTTGTTGAGAATTTCTTCTGCAGAACCTGAAAAATTGATATTGATGTTGCAATCTGACATAATTATTTTTTTTATGAAGCTAAGCGATGCTTTCTGCTTCGTTGAAAATGTTGATGGTGTTATAAAGTGTATCTCTTTCTACAGCAGTTCTTTTTGCTTGTTTGATTAATGTAACCAGTTCTTCTGTTGTCATTGTTGGTGTTTGTTCCTCGCTACCTGCCATTGAATAAATTTTTGTGGAATCATCAATGGTACCATCAATATCATTTACACCAAATGAAAGCGTCAATTGCGCATTTTGACGACCCAGCATTGGCCAATAAGCTTTCAAATGAGGAAAGTTATCTAAGTAGATTCTGGCAATCGCATACATCCTCATATCTTCAATAACAGAAGATTCTTTAACGTCACTCATGTCGTTATTGGCATTTCTGAATTTAAGCGGTATGAAAGTGTTGAAACCTTTTGTTTTATCCTGCAATTCGCGCAGTTGGCTCATGTGATGGATACGATGTTTATATTTTTCAACATGACCATAAAGCATAGTTGCATTGCTATGCATACCTAAATTATGTGCAGCTTCATGGATCTGCAACCAGCCTTCGCCAGTTACTTTGTCTCCTGCAATTTTCTCTCTGATTTCAGGATGAAAGATTTCAGCACCACCACCAGGTAAAGATTGTAATCCGGCTTCATGCAATTGTTTCAAACCTTCTTCTACAGATAGTTTTGCTTTACGAAACATATAATCCAATTCAACAGCAGTAAATGCTTTGATATGCAAATCTGGTCGATGGGCTTTGATTTTTTGAATCAGTTCTTTAAAATATTCCATGTTCATTTTTGGATGAACACCACCTACAATATGGACTTCTGTTACGGGTTTACCATCATATCCTTTCACAATGTCAACCATTTGGTCGATACTTAATTCCCAACCTTCCTCTCTATGAGCATATAACATAGAATAGGAACAAAACTTACAACTGAATACACAAACATTGGTGGGCTCAATATGGAAGTTTCGGTTGAAATAAGTGTGGT
>CALPIT020000140.1 GCA_943323705.2 Streptomyces griseus | reverse complement strand
TCTAGTATCCAGCACCCCCCCTTAATGCAACCCCTTCTCCCCCAAATATCTTTCTGCATCCAAAGCAGCCATACAGCCACTACCCGCAGCCGTTACTGCTTGGCGGTAATTTTTATCTTGTACATCTCCGGAAGCAAAAACACCTTCGATATTGGTTTTGCTGGTTCCGGGGATGGTTTTGATGTAACCAGTTTCATCCATATCAATCCAGCCTTTAAAAATGCCACTATTGGGTTCGTGGCCAATAGCTACGAAAAATGCGCTAACAGGAATTTGTGTTAATTGGTTCGTTTGTGTATTTTTTATGCTAACTGCTTCAACTTTTTTCTCACCTAAAATATCATCTGTAACTGAATTCCAGTAAACAGTAATATTTTCAGTTTTTAATACTCTGTCTTGCATGACTTTACTGGCACGCATTTGGTCTCTTCTAACAATCATGTGTACATGAGTACAGAGTTTAGATAAATATAATGCTTCTTCAGCCGCAGTATCCCCCGCTCCCACTATTGCAACTTCCTTTCCTTTGAAGAAAAATCCATCACAAACAGCACAGGCACTAACACCAAAACCATTCAATCTTTCTTCGGAAGGCAAGCCCAGCCATTTTGCAGATGCTCCTGTTGAAATAATAACGGAATTAGCTTCAATCCATTTTTCTTCATCAATTTGCACTTTCAAAGGATGAGAGGAGAAGTCAACAGCTGTGGCCAAACCATAACGAATGTCTGCCCCCATTCTCGCTGCTTGTTTTTCAAAATGCACCATCATTTCAGGACCTTGAATACCTTCAGGATAGCCAGGATAATTTTCAACTTCTGTGGTTATGGTCAACTGACCTCCGGGTTGTATACCTTGATATAAAACTGGATGTAAGTTAGCTCTTGAGGCGTAAATGGCAGCAGTATAACCTGCCGGACCAGATCCTATAATTAAACAATTTGTCTTTTCTGAAATTATTTGCTCCATTGATTTTCCTGATTTTATTGTACGATTGTAGTTTTGTACCATGCGGCATAGCCACAAAATGCTCCTAATGCACCATTAGAAATATTTCCAATTACTTTATTGGGTTGTGAAAATGGATTTCCGATACTTTGCAATGAAAACTCCCATGTATTCCAAAATGTAAAAGTGGATTTATCAATATTACAAAACTTCAAAGAAACCGTATCACCAATAAAGAAGTGAATCGAAGGTTTTGGATCATTTCTGTCGATACCCGGACCCACTTTAGTCGTAAATGTGGTCCCGTCAACAATTTCATCATTATAAACAGAGTTTGTGCCTGGTAAAAAACCTCTGCCGTTTTTATTGGTAAAATAACGGAAAAAATTACCGACGCCTCTTGGCTCTGTATAAGTTATATACATATCTCTTTTAAAAATGCTCGTATCATAAGGATTGATCTTATAAAAAATAGTATCAGGAACCCAATCTAGTCCTGGTATAGTTGTTGAAGATAAATATTCTTTATCGCCCGTAACTACTCGTAAAGTATAATTGGTATTCAATTCACCTAAAAAAGCCGTAGATAAATTGGAAGAATCAATACTATAATAATAAGAATTGAAACCATAACGGGAAGGTATTGAAACTTCCTTTAGCTTATGCGTTAACGTACCATTTGAGATATAAACTGCCGCGTTATGTACAAAAGCTGTAGCGTAAATCATTGGATTGATTTGGCTGAAAAAACCTACGCTATTCGTGAGGGTTACAACTGGTGCTTTATCATTTTCAATTTGAGCATCAACCACTAAATTCGCTTCCGATGCATCTAATTTGAAATTTATATTTTTTTCACAAGAGGAAAACAAAAAAAGGGCTAATAACCAATACAACTTATTCATGGTGCAAATTTATACAAAACTTATTTCGGTTATGCTGATTAAAAAAAATAACCCCGAATAATTCGGGGTCACTATTGATGATTTTAGTTATTATCCTAAGTAAGCTTTTAGCGCCCCGCTGTATCTAGCTTTCTGAAGGCGTTTGATCGCCCTTTCTTTAATTTGTCGGATACGTTCTTTTGTTAAATCGTATTTCTGACCAATTTGCTCGATAGTTACGCCATTTTCTCCATCCAATCCAAAATAGGCATTTACGATTTCTGCTTCGCGTGGACTTAAAGATTTAAGAACCCTGCGGATTTCATTTTTCAATGAATCGTGCATTACATCTTCATCAGTTTCGTCGCCACCTTTCAACAAATCGCCCATGGCCACATCTTCAGCTTCGTGAACTGGAGCATCCAATGAAGTATGTCTTGTATTTGACTGGAAAATATTATTGATTTCAGTCTCACTCATTTCAAGCAATTCAGCCAATTCTTCTGTAGATGGCTCTCTTTCATGTTCTTGCTCAAAAGCCATATAAGCTTTATTCGCTTTGTTGTAAGTACCGATTTTATTTTGTGGCAAACGAACCAATCTACCTTGTTCTGCCAAAGCCTGTAAAATAGATTGACGAATCCACCATACTGCGTAAGAAATGAATTTAAACCCTTTAGTTTCATCAAAACGTTGAGCCGCTTTAATCAAACCAAGGTTGCCTTCATTTATCAAATCACTTAGTGAAAGTCCCTGATGTTGGTATTGTTTAGCAACCGAAACCACGAATCTTAAATTAGCCTGAACTAATTTATCCAAAGCTCTCTGATCTCCCATTTTAATTTTTTGGGCCAAAATGGTTTCCTCTTCAGGAGTAATCATTGAAATTTTGGAAATTTCCTGCAGATATTTCTCAACGGCTTGTGAATCACGATTGGTTATCTGCGTAGCAATTTTGAGTTGTCTCATTTTTTGGAGTTAAATTCGGAATTAAGTGTGTGTGTTACTATGACAATCTTCCTGGAAGAATTGTTGCAAAAAGCATGAAATATTCTAATATTTCATTCACTTTTCTACAGCACACAAAGGTAATATTCAAAATTTGGATTTCATAGCTATTTTAAAAAAATAAAAAACATTTTTTTTACTGATATGCATTTGATTTATATAGAAAAAAAACTGCATTTTAAATGAATGTCTAAAAAGTAGATTTTGTAAGTATTTCATATGAAATTTGTGATTGGGGTTTGATTTAAAAATCAATTTAAAAGTGATGTAATTGAGGAGTTATGTGACAATTAAATTCAAATCTTACATTTGCATAATGAATATAGATTTACGCTCAGACACCTTTACCAAACCAACACCAGAAATGAAAGCAGCCATGATGGCCGCCGAAGTTGGGGATGATGTATTTGGAGAAGATCCTACAGTAAATAAATTAGAATCTTTATCAGCAGCCATGTTTGGTATGGAAGCCGCTTTGTTTTGTCCAAGTGGAACCATGACCAATCAAATTGCTATCAAATGCCACACACAACCAGGGAACGAAGTGATTTGCGAAAAAAGCAGTCATGTTTATATTTATGAAGGCGGAGGCATTGCCTTTAACAGCAGCTGTCAGGTAAAGCCCATTGATGGAAACAGGGGAAGAATCAATTCGATACAAATTGAACCCTTAATCAATCCCGACGATATCCATAAACCAGTAACATCTTTAGTTTCAGTTGAAAATACTTCCAACCGTGGTGGAGGCAGTTGCTACGAATTTCAAGATTTCATAGACATAAAAAATTTATGCCAAAAAAATGAAATGCATTTTCATCTAGATGGAGCCAGACTTTTTAATGCCATTGTAGCTAAAAATGAAGCTCCCGAAGATTATGGCAAAGTATTCGATAGCATATCCATTTGTTTGAGTAAAGGACTTGGAGCCCCAGTTGGCAGTTTACTTTTAGGTAATCATGCATTTATCAAACAAGCCCGAAGAACAAGGAAATTATTCGGTGGCGGTATGCGACAAGCCGGCTTTCTGGCTGCAGCAGGAATTTATGCTTTGGAAAACAATATCAAAAGACTTGCTGAAGATCATGAGCACGCGACATTGATTGCTGCTTCTTTAGCTAAAAAAGATTTTATTGGTGAAATACTTCCTGTTGAAACCAATATTGTCATTTTTGAGGTAAAAGGAAAATTCACTGCGGCTTCATTTGCGGCATATCTCAAAGAAAAAAATATCCTTTGCATTCCCATTTCTGCAACACAAGTGAGGATGGTGACGCATTTGGATGTCACTCCTGTAATGATTGAACGGTTGATTGAGGTGGTAGAGAATTGCTAGATACTGGATAATTAGGTTGAAAAGTTTAATGGTTTAAAACCAACGAAGCGTTTTATACCGCAACCTACCAAATCATCAAATTAAATTAAATTGCGCCCATAAATTAAAATATGTTACCAAAAATAAACCCAACCCACACTACCGCCTGGAAAGCATTAGCTGCTCATTTTGAAATATTAAAAAACAGCAGTATTAAAAGTCAATTTGAAAATAACCAAAACAGATTTGAAGAATTCAGCACTACTCAAGGCGATATTCTTTTTGATTATTCTAAAAACAATATCAACAAAACGACTATTGAGCATTTAATTCAACTTGCCAATGAGTGTGAACTTCCTGTTGCGATAAAGGCCATGTTCGATGGCGAAAAAATCAATGAAACAGAAAACAGAGCTGTGTTGCATACCGCGTTGAGAAATTTCTCAGCATCTCCTGTTGTTACAGACGGCAATAATGTAATGCCAGACATCAGAAAGGTATTAGACCAAATGAATGAATGTTGTAATAATATTCATGAAGGTTTTTGGAAAGGATATACCGGAAAAAAAATAAAATACATTGTAAACATTGGAATTGGTGGAAGCGATTTAGGACCGGTAATGGTTACTGAAGCTCTAAAACCATATTGGATAAAAGGCATACAAACTTATTTCGTTAGTAATGTTGATGGCACCCATATTGCAGAAACCTTGAAAAAAGTAAATGCGGAAGAAACGCTTTTTTTAATCGCCAGTAAAACATTTACTACACAGGAAACCATGACCAATGCACATTCTGCCAGGGCTTGGTTTTTACAACAAGGGGCCACTGAAAATGATGTCGCCAAACATTTCATTGCATTAAGTACGAATGGTGCTGAAGTTATAAAATTCGGAATCGACCCTGCCAACATGTTTGAATTTTGGGATTGGGTTGGTGGCAGGTATAGTTTATGGAGTGCTATAGGATTGTCTATTGCTCTAACTATTGGCTACGACAATTTCGAATATTTGCTCAAAGGTGCAGAAGCTGCAGATATCCATTTCAAAACTGCTTCATTTGAAAACAACATTCCTGTATTGATGGCATTAATTGGCATCTGGCACAGGAATTTTTTCAATGCACCAACAGAAGCTATTTTACCTTACGATCAGTACATGCATAGATTTGCTGCCTATTTCCAACAAGGAAATATGGAAAGCAATGGCAAGTATATCGACAGAAATGGCAATAAAGTGAATTATGAAACAGGACCTGTGATTTGGGGCGAACCTGGAACGAATGGCCAACATGCATTTTACCAACTGATTCATCAAGGCACACAAATTATCCCTTGCGATTTTATTGTAGCGGCTCAATCACACAATCCGGTTAGTGATCACCAACAAAAATTATTGAGTAATTACTTTGCACAAACTGAAGCCTTGATGAATGGCACCGATCATGAAAATCCATATCGTGTATTTGAAGGAAACAGACCTACCAATTCATTTCTCATTAAGAAAATCACACCTTTTACACTAGGACAAATGGTAGCTTATTACGAGCATAAAATATTCGTACAAGGTATCATCTGGAATGTTTACAGTTTTGACCAATGGGGCGTTGAACTTGGAAAAATACTGGCCAATAAAATTCTTCCAGAATTACTTCATAATGAAGAAATCAATTCACATGATGCATCTACCAATGGTTTAATCAATGCGTACAAGAAAATGAGATAAAACTAAATTTGGTTTAAAATGTTCAAGAGGTTCAAAATGTTCAAAAAGTTAATCATCCTTTTGAACATTTTGAACCTCTTGAACTTATGGAACTAGACTTCCTTATTTCTTCCTTCCGGCTTCATCATTTTCATTAACAATAGACGCCACTCCTTTTTCTATGAAAAGCTTGGTGTCTTTTACTTTGCCGTTTACTATAACTCTTAAAGTATAAATTCCTCCTGCAAGATTTGATTCAGAGAAATGTTTATTGAAAACACCATTTAGTGATTGGCTGACATATTTTTTAACGATTTTACCATTTAAATCTATAATCTGAATAATCAGAGATTTCTGGATAATGGATGAAGATTTTATATCCAAATTAAAATTACCATCATTGGGATTTGGATAAACATTGAGTTCCAATTCTATGGAATTGGCATATGGACCAGCTTTAGCAAATGGTATGATTACTGTGCCAGCAGGGCATCCTGTACGAGTTAGCGTCTGTGATTTTGCAGTACCTAAAATACCACAAGGCGTCTGGCCTTTGCAGGTTATACTACCTCCAGTGTATCCGGTATTAAATTGCAAAGTAATGGAAGAACTATCAGTAGCCGCAGCAACAATTGTCGTATTGTTAGGTTTAGTCCATCTAAAAACAGAAGCTGCAACCTGTGTTGCAGTTGGAGCTGCTACTACCCTTGTATAAGTAATTTGGTTTCCTATACATGCAATGTAACTTCCCGTACTTGACGTTATGCTTGTTGGAGTTGGAGGCAATAAGGTTGCATTGAGTATAACTGTTTTGGCAACACTTTCACTGCAAGGGGTAACCGAAGTTACAGACAAGGTATCTCTAGTAAACCCAGAAAGGAACGTTACGATTACGGCAGTATCATTTGCACCCAAAGCGTTTATATGTGTAATCGTTGCTTTGGTTCCAACTTTTAACACCCAATTATATGAAGTTGCATAGGTTACTTTTTTAATTCTGTAAGTTTCTGACGCCAAGCCACAAACATTGGTAACAGCTGCTATTGATGTTGGTGTAAAGGCTTTTTGAATAGCAGCAGGTGCTGCAGCCACAC
>CALPIT020000139.1 GCA_943323705.2 Streptomyces griseus | reverse complement strand
CCCAAAATGCCACCAATAACAATGTATGGCTTTCTTCTGCCGCCCATAAACCAGCTTGTATCACTCATCATTCCCACAATGGGTTGTGCAATAATCCCCGATAAAGGACCGGCGAGCCAAACCAACGCCACATCTTCAATATGCAAATTATATTTCGTGCTCAATATCCAACTTAGTGTTGCCACTTGCGCAGACAAACAAAATCCAACGGCTGTTGCAGGCAGACTAAGCAACCCGTAAAATATATTCGTTAATTTTTTTTGAATGGCAAGCATAATGTTGATAAACGTTTAAAGTTTGTCTTTTAAGTAGTGCATCATTTCTTCATTTATTTCCCATTGGTTACCTATTGGTTGTTTGGTGAAAGGCAATGTTGGCATATAAGGAGCAGGACCAAATTCTGGTGTAATGGTGAATTGTTTATTGAGTTTTTCTTTTTGGAATTTAATAATTTGCTGCCACCATCCTTCAAACAATGCGAAATGATTTTTCCATTCTGGTGCAAACGGATCATTTACTTGTGGCGCTTGCTCATGACCAACTCTAGCATGCAAATGCGACACATGCGGAATAATTTGATTTATTATTTCTGTCTGATCTTGAAGCATACTTTCTGAAACTGTACAGAAATGAGAGAAGTCGCCAACCAATTCCAATTCTGGAAATTTCCGCAGATAAGAAACCAAGGAAGCTGCATGAAATGAAAACCTACCACGATGAGTTTCATGCAAAATGCGAACCCCCGTTTTACTGCTGATATTTAAAGCGGCTTCAATCACTTTGCAATTATCATCAAATGAAAAATAATCCTTGCCGGTATGCGAGTTGATAAAGCTAGGTTGCAAGGCTGCCAGTTCGGTTAAACTTTTTTCCATCCTGCAGATGTAATCATCAACTGCGTAATTGTCTGGGGATGTTATTTGCTGTGCAATAAAAATAAAACCAGGTTTATTGTGCTGTAGAACTTCTAACTCTTTTATAAAGCGTATCGCTAATTCATCTGATAGTTTCGGTAAAAACAGCTCAATGCCTTCATAACCCGCCGACACTACTTTCTCGACAAAAAGATCAGGCTTTACATTCTCAGAACCCCAATAAGTACAACAATATTTTATTTGCAAAATATCAATTTTTATAGATGACAGGATTGATTGCTGTGTTGATGACTTCGCCCACCTTTGCCCCTGGGCACCAAGTATTCCAGTCGTTGATTTGATTATTATTTTCCGGATTTTTTAGCACCATGTCTTTGTCCATATAAATTATAGTCATCACTTTACGCATCTGATCAGTAGTGTTGGCTCCTGCACGGTGAAATACCCAGCCACTGTGAAAACTTATTTCGCCCAAATCAAATGGCTCAATTACGTGTTTAAAATCGGTAACTCTTAATTTTTGCTGAAGAGTCGCTTCGCTTTCGTCGCTTATTTCCAAATCACGACCTTCTACAATTTGGTGACTCCCTGCGCTAAACTCCAACGGGCCCAACTCCAAAGGTGTAGCCTGCAAAGGAATCCAAGCAGTGATTGTTTTATCTGTTTCCAATGGCCAATAATATTGATCGGCATGCCATGGAGTAATACCGCCACCGCCTTCTTTAAATAATGCCTGATCATGATAAATACGAACTCCGTTTGTCTGCATCAAATCAGTAGCAATCTTTGCAAGTCGCTTGCTAAAAATCAATTCCTTAACCACCTCATCTTCTCTCCACAAATTGAACAATTGTAAAAAAGCTTTGCCATAAGTATTGCGCTCTTCCAATGGTTTTATTTCATGGCTCATAATAGCTACTCTTTTGCCTATGACTTCATTAAAAAACGAAATTGTGACTTCATCAAAAACCTGCTTCAGTTTGATATAACGGTACTTTTGATAAAATTCAATTTGCTCATGGGTGAGCTCATAAGGCTTTTCAAGTTCAGAAATTACTGAAGAAGGAATATGTAGCATTGTAAATAATTTAACTGTAAAATTATCTTGTAACAATTACATTGATTAACACTTCACATCCTATTTATAACACTATATTGACAGAAATATTTATTTTTAATAAATAAATCGAATAAATAGTGTTATATGAAACCCTTACTTGAGGATATTAAAGCAAAAAAAGGTCATCATTCTTTTGTGGCATTTATTGTTAACCAACCGCGATTTAATTTTTTTTGGCATTATCATCCAGAGTATGAATTGACGTTGATATTGAAAGGCAGTGGCAGAAGGCTTGTTGGTGATAGTCATGAAAATTTCAAGTCAGGTGATTTGGTGCTAATTGGTCCTGGCCTTCCACATACTTGGGTAAGCGATGTGAGTCAAAAAGGAGGTGTAGCTGCAGTGGTTGTGCAGTTTTCTGTAAATTTTATTGAGCGCTTTTCCGAACTGACAGAATTTTCTGCAATTAATAAATTGTTGTCTCGAGCCGTGCATGGTATCACATTCAAAGGGAAAAAATCTGCTGCATTATTTCAAGAGTTGAAACTACTACCGGACAAAATTGATGTTGAAAAAATTACCAATTTGTTACATATCCTTAATGAATTATCTAAATTAAAATCGTTATCACTGGCATCATCGTTCTATCAACCCCTTAAAGGAAAGGAAAATGAAAATCGAATCAACAAGGTTTGTCAGTATGTACAAAAACACGCCACCGAAAAGCTGAGTATACATAAGGCTGCGGCATTGATTCATTTGTCTCCAGGAGCTTTTTGTAAATTCTTCAAACGTATCAGCGGGAAAACATTTTCAGATTATGTAAATGACATTCGCATTGCCAATGTGTGCAATCAATTGATCGCAACTGATAAACAGGTGGCCGAGATTGCTTATGATAATGGCTTTGAAACACTTACTTATTTTAACCGGGTGTTTTTGAAAAAGAAGGGTGTTCATCCGAGAAAATACAGAGAGATTAAATTGTTATAATTGATTACTAATTACATGAAATAATATTTCAAGAGGAGTTTATGATTTACGTATACACTTGTTTTTAAAAAAGCGCCTTTAAAATTGATAAATAGTTTTTTATCCGAAAATTTTTTGTCAAATTCAATGCCTTATGATACCAACATTGTCTTTCTAATTAATAATCTATTTATTATGCCTCTTCGCTCTTTTTAATCAAAAAATACATCACTTCATTTTTTAACAAACTCAGCAACGCTATTTATTTAAATGTGAATGGCAAGAATCAAAATATCTATTACCCAAAATTAGAAAGCAGCTTAATTTCGTTCCGGTATAGAATTATTTTTTTATCATTTTCCAATTGTTTGAGTAATCTGGATATTACAACTCTTGAAGTCGCTAATTCATCCGCAATTGTAAAATGAGATATTTTAATTGCACTCGATCCTGTGTGCTTCTTTTTTTCTGAGAGGTAATTGATTAGCCTTTCATCTAATTTATGAAAAGCTATACTTTCAATGGATTTCAACAATTCGGTAAAGCGTTCATTAAAACTTCTCATGATGTAGTTCTTCCAACTTGGATAACTGCATAACCAATCATCCAGTTTTACATGAGGGATGGCAATTATTTCAGTATCCTCTTCGGCAATGGCTTTCACTTCACTTTTTTTAGCTTCCAAGCAACAACTATATGCCATTGAACAACTTTCATTATTAGTAAGATAGTACAAGAGAATCTCTTTGTTTTGTTCATCCATTTTCAACACTTTAATCGTGCCACTTAAAATTATGGGCATCATTCTAATGTACTTTCCATAATCCATAATCACATCGCCTTCCTTAAAACTTTGGAATATGCCAAACTGTTCTATTTCTTTTATTAATTGAGGTTCAAATAAATGTTGAAATTTATCCAGGTTCATGTTACAATTTAAAAATGATAATTTAATACAAGGTTATATTGAATCAAATTTACCTTATTAATCACATACTTGTCATTTTCATATGTATTGCCTTGTTTCAATTTACCTACAACTAGTAACTGTGTATCAAAGCCTTTAAGCATACCGGAAAAGACATACCTAATATCAGCATTTAACTGAGTATATGAAGGCATACCATATTTATTTAGTTTGTAATTTTTTACATCAGGCAAGTGAAAATACCCAAATGAAATTGATGTTTTTATTTTCGACTGAAGAAAGTTATAATTTAATTTTGCAACAACAGCATCTGCATTGCCAAGCCCTTCATTTCTTTCTCTTGGCATGAAAGTAAAAAAAGGTTCTCTGCCCCACTCTCTGGGAACCAAATACCTACCATTTGAAGTAATTCTGTTGTAATTGATGCTGGCTTCAAGTTGTTTATTTTTCCATCCTATTTTTCCACCAAAAGTGAATGATTGCTGACCTTTGTTAAAATATGTTTTAGTGGGATCGGCGTTTCCACCGTCTTTTATGGCCTCTTGATGTATTCCCTGAACTGCTGCAAAAAATATTGAACTGTCCTTTAATCGATGGGACCAGTCGAGTTGTATCATTTCTGTATTAAAAATCTGAGATACAAACATGTTCCAAAATTGAAACTTCAATTCATGGTTTATCGAATATTGTATTCCCAATAAACCCACACCATCACTATTTAAATTGTTGTGATAATTCGATTTTGAACCATCAATATTTACTCCACTGGAATAAACACCAATAGAAGCTCCAGGATTAAACCACCTCATTGTGCCTCTGGGTGATATTGCTTTAATCCATCCTCCTTCTATTCCTATTTTTTTGAATTCATTAATGTTGACCCAAACCCCATTAACACCTGTTGGTCTCATTCTTCCATCCTGTAAATTTATAAACGGCGTGTTGATTAATTGTCTGCCTAAAACAATTTTTGATTTTTTGAAATTATACCTGACATAAAATTCTTCTAGCCGATCCAAATCGTCTTTATTACCAGGTTGTTCGATATCAAAAAGCGCAGATTCGTATCTATTAAATTGATTGGTGGTGGAATCTGGTTTTGTAAAATCTGACGAGCCTAAATTAAAAGTATAAAAACCACTTACCGCAATTTGAAAACCATAAAATCGTGCAGTTTCAAATCTTAATCCTCCACCAGCGGCATTTGCATAATAATCTGTCAACTTATTTTGATTGTCAGTAGACATATAAAAATATCTGAAATGACCATTTACAGAACCAGATTTAAATGCATACAACAAAGACTTAGTGTCTGTACTTTTATTTTCTTTGTACATATCCGGCACCTCAGTAAGCTCTTGGTGTTGGGCAAAAAGTTGCGTTGTATGAAATAAAATGTATGTAAGAAAAATATATTTTCTCATGAATCAGTTATTATTACAATGATGATGATTATTATCTGAAAATATAGTCTACGCCCCATACTTGTGTTAATAAAGTATCCGGTGCATCGAGTATTTTCGCAGCCTTGGGAGGCATTGGTGTTACTGGAGAATTAGCAACAAGATAAGCTTTCATTACCGAGTGTAAAGTATGATTGGTATTAACTGCATCCATAACGCCTTTCATACGACAGAGCATATCACTAGGATCTCCATCTCTTTCACAAGCACAAATTGTATAAGTAGATTTGAGATCTAAAGGCTTGCCTCCAACAACTACTTCTTGAACTCTTTTCCCTTTGCTTCCAAAAGCATTGAAGCTTACTTCCATACCTTTAAATTTGATAACCCAACCTCCAAATCGCTCTGCTGCATTCTCAGCAAATACGTTATTTAGTTCTTTTTCTAGCCATTCTTTAATTTGTTTTCCTGTTACCTTTCCAGTACGAACAGTACTATCAACTGGTAACATATCAAAAAGAAATCCTTCTGTAATAGGTATATTTCCTGTATGATCTGGCGTGGTTCTTGGAGGACAAAAACGGAAACCATTGGAAAGCACAATATCTATATCTTTCATTTGCCAATGCAACGCATTTAAGATCATCGTATCAATTGGATTTTCCACTATAAAATAACGATACAATGGAATCGTGCTATAACCAATAACCTGGTGGATTGCAGACTCAAACGGAGCTTCATTTTTTTTAATGACCGCTGCCATTTTTTTATCTTCAATAAATTTTTTGGATTCAATTTCAACCAACTCGTATGAATCGTTAATAACCTTTCCATTTTTTATGGTAAGATTTAATTTACCAACAAAAGAACCAAATGCGCCGGGTTCTACAACTTTTGAATATTTGCAAACAATAGGCTTTCTAACTCTTTCATGCGTATCTCCGCCTAATATATAATCGACACCTTTACATTCCGGTAAGTTTGCCAAATAAATCTGTTGAGACAACCCTAGATGTGCAATCACAATTACATAAGCACAATGCTCCTGATTTCTTAATACATCCACATAATGAGATATGTTTTCTTCAGGTTTTGAATAAATAATGCCTTTGCTATAATTGGGTGACTGTCTTATTGGAACTAACGGATCTGTATAGCCGATAAATCCGATTTTCACTCCTTTTACATTCCATATGTGATAAGGTTGAAAAATGAATTCCCCTTTTTTTCCATCACCTAAATCATGGTACATATTTGCGCAAATCTTCGGCGCATTCAATGACCCAAGCAAATGCTGCATGGCAGCTTTATAATAAATCACTTCCCAATTTCCTGGTAAGTATAAGTCGTAATTCAATTCATTTAGAATAGGCACCAATGCGTCACCTGTTGTTTTTACGGACAACTCACTTCCCTGAAACATGTCACCTGTATCTAAAATAAATGTGTGCGGATTATTTCTTTTTTCCTGTGAAAAATAGGTTGCCAAATGGGCATAACCACCGGTTTTACGAAAAACAGCTTTATCATTTTCCCAAAATAATTCATCATGCGGATGAATCTGGCAGTGTACATCAGTGGTTTGTAAGATTGAAATGACAAATGATTTGCCAGCTTCATCAATCTCATCATCATTAGAAAATTTTTCAGCGGCAGCAACCATAGGAGCAGCAGAAATCAATGCAGCACTTGCACTAAATGCACTAAGTTTTTTTATGAAGTTTCGTCTGTTGTTTTCCATGGCATTTTTATTTTGTGCGATTTAT
>CALPIT020000138.1 GCA_943323705.2 Streptomyces griseus | reverse complement strand
AGTCCCCCTTTGGGGGATTGAGGGGGCTAAATATTTTTCAAATAATTCCATCATTTTTTTTCGCACCCAAAAAAATCATCCTATCTTTACACGACCTCTAGGATATTCCTTTCATTCTTCGGTCAGAAAATCAATAAAATTAATCAAAAGTAATACTGAGTCTTTAAGGGCTTTGGTAATTCTTTTTTTAATTTTTACTTTTTAATTTTTACTTTTTATGGCCAAATACATTTTTGTTACCGGTGGTGTAACTTCTTCATTAGGTAAGGGTATTATTGCTGCATCTCTAGCTAAACTATTGCAGGCAAGAGGTTTGAAGGTTACCATTCAAAAATTTGATCCTTATATTAATGTAGATCCGGGAACATTAAATCCTTACGAACATGGTGAATGTTATGTTACAGATGATGGAGCTGAAACAGATTTGGATTTAGGCCACTATGAGCGCTTTTTAAACATCCCCACTTCGCAAGCAAATAATGTAACTACTGGACGTATATACCAGACCGTTATCAATAAAGAAAGAGAAGGTGATTATCTGGGAAAAACGGTACAGGTCGTTCCGCATATAACGGATGAGATTAAACGCAGAATGATGTTGCTGGGAACTACTGGCGAGTTTGATATTGTGATTACAGAATTAGGAGGAACCGTTGGCGATATTGAAAGTTTACCTTTCGTTGAAGCCGTTCGTCAAATTCAATGGGAATTACCTGAAGAAGATTGTATAGTTGTTCATCTGACTTTGATTCCTTATTTAAAAGCAGCGAAAGAACTTAAGACAAAACCAACACAACATAGTGTTCGAATGTTAAGTCAAGAAGGCGTTCATCCTAACGTGATTGTTTGCAGAACCGAACATCCAATTAATGCCGAAATCAAAAGAAAGATTGCATTATTTTGCAATGTAAAGCCTGAGGCTGTAATTGAGGCAATGGACGCAAGTACTATTTATGAAGTGCCTATAAAAATGCTGGAAGAAGGATTGGATGTAATCGTTATGAAGAAATTGCATATTGAAAAATTCAATGCTCCTGAGTTAGGTAAATGGAATGATTTTCTTGCCAAATATAAAAATCCAACCAGCAAAGTAACCATCGGTTTGATTGGAAAATATGTTGAATTGCAAGATGCTTATAAATCAATTCTCGAGGCTTTTGTACATGCCGGTGCTATCAATCAATGTAAAGTACAAATTGTAAATGTTCACAGTGAACATATCACTGCTGATAATGTTGATTCGCAATTAAAAGGTTTGGACGGTTTATTGGTTGCGCCTGGATTTGGTTCAAGAGGTGTAGAAGGTAAAATAGAAGCCGTAAAATATGCCAGAGAAAATAAATTGCCATTCTTTGGGATTTGTTTGGGAATGCAAATGGCTGTGATCGAATTTGCAAGAAATGTATTGGGATATAAAGATGCGCACTCCACTGAAATGGATATCAATACTACTCATCCAGTTATCGACTTAATGGAAGAACAAAAAACGGTTACCAGCAAAGGAGGAACGATGAGATTGGGTGCTTATCCTTGCGAAATCGCAGAAGGAAGTCTGGCTCATTGCATTTATCAAACCGAAACCATCAGCGAACGTCATCGCCATCGCTGGGAATTTAATAATAAGTATATCGATGATTATATCAATGCAGGCATGCATACCAGTGGTAAGAATCCACAAAGTGGTTTAGTGGAAATTGTCGAACTTAAAAATCATCCGTTTTTCATTGGCGTACAATATCATCCCGAATTAAAAAGTACAGTTGAAAATCCACATCCTGTTTTTGTAGGTTTTGTAAGAGCAGCAAAGGATTTCTCAAGTGTAAAAATTAGCTCAGGACTTACAGAAGCGCTGGTATAGTTAATTCTCTCTTTAATTAACATCGTTGCCTTAAATTTGCACCATGCAAAAATTAAGCATGGAAGAGCTCAACAGGAAGACTACCGAAGAATTCAAACGCTCGGAGAAAACACCTGTTATAGCAGTATTGGAGAATATCAGAAGCGCCTACAATGTGGGAAGCGTATTTCGTACTTCAGATGCATTTCTATTGGAAGGGATTTTTCTTACAGGTTATACCGCTCAACCTCCTCATAAAGAAATTAAGAAAACAGCATTAGGTGCCGAAGATTCTGTAGATTGGAAATATTTCCCCAATGCACAAGAAGCGATTACTCATTTAAAATCAATTGGCTATAAAGTATTTGCTGTTGAACAAGTAAAAGATAGTCTGTCTCTAGAAAAAATTCAATTCGATATCAATGATAAAATTGCAGTAGTTTTTGGCAATGAAGTAACTGGAGTAGAACAAGATACCATACTAGCTTGTGATGGTTGTATTGAAATTCCTCAGTTAGGTATGAAGCACTCCTTAAACATCGCAACAGCTGCGGGTGTGGTGCTGTGGGAGATCATTAGGACGAGGATGAAAGGTGATTTGGCAATTTGAAAATTTGATGATGGGTTAATTTTGTTCAATAGGTTATGATTTTGGATTCTAGATACTAGATACTGGATGCTAGATACTGGATAAACCAAACAAACAACAAAGAAAAAAAGAATACTATCTTTCAAAAGAAAAACGCAACGTCCCTTTCAGGAGACATTGCTCAGAAAAACCACAAACCACAAACCACAAACAACAAACCACAAACAATAAACGCCAAACCCCAAACGCCAAACAATCACAGATTTAATGGAATCCATAAAAAAATATCTTTCCTTAATAAAATTCTCCCATACCATCTTCGCAATGCCTTTTGCCATGATTGGTTTTTTTCTGGGATGGAGATTTATTAAAGAATTGCATGCGCTAGGGTTTGATACAATGCCGGATTCTAAAAGAATGGGCGTTTTGTTTTTGCTTGTAGTCTTGTGTATGGTATTTGCTCGAAGTGCTGCGATGGCTTTCAATCGTTATTTGGATTATAAGATTGATGCAAAAAATCCAAGAACTGCCATCAGAGAAATACCTGCCGGAATTATCAGCCCAAAGAATGCACTTTTATTCACCGTTATTTGCAGTCTGCTTTTTATCGCAACAACGTTTTTTATCAATACTCTTTGTTTCTATTTGAGCTTCGTCGCTTTGTTTGTGATTCTTTTTTATTCTTACACAAAACGAATTACTGCGCTTTGCCATTTGGTATTAGGCTTGGGATTGAGCTTGGCGCCAATTGGTGCATTTTTGGCTTTAACAGGTGTATTTAATTTAGTCCCCATTTTGTTTTCGTTGATTGTATTCACATGGGTAAGTGGGTTTGATATCATATACGCTTTACAAGATGAAGCCTTCGACAGAGAAAATAATTTAAATTCCATTCCAGTGATGATGGGAAAAAAAAGTGCATTGCTTTTTTCAACTTTCTTACATGTTGTAACAGCTTTGCTTGTACTTTCAATCGGTTACTTTTATTTGAATGCCATTTGGTATTGGATAGGAGGGGCTGTATTCATTGCGATGTTGATTTATCAGCATTCCATTGTAAAACCTAATGATTTAAGTAAAGTAAACATTGCATTCATGACTGCCAATGGCATCGCATCGGTGGTGTATTCAATTTTTGTAATCATAGATATATTTTCAAATTCATAAATTCAAAAAATGGCAAGAATAATGGCGATTGATTACGGAGGCAAAAGAACAGGCATCGCCGTTACCGATCCGTTACAAATCATCGCTACAGGACTTACGACAATATCTTCTCCTGATTTGATTCCTTTTTTAAAAAAATATGTCAAAGAAGAACAAGTAGAATTGATATTGGTGGGATTACCTAAAAACTGGGATGAGTCGGATACACACGGAACGCCACTAGCCAAAAAAGCCATTGCAGCCATAAAAAAAGAATTCCCTCAAATTCCGGTAAAAGATGTAGATGAAAGATATACTTCCAAAATGGCAAAAGACGCTATGTTGCAAATGGGATTGAAAAAGAAAGACAGAAGAGATAAGAAATTAGTAGATGAAATCGCCGCCACTATTTTATTACAGGAGTATTTGCAGAGTTTGGGATAGATTAATAATTCAAAATTCAAAATTGAGAAGTAAAAAGATTAAAAATTAGACATAAACGAATTGGACAAACCCTTTGAACCCGTTAAACCTATTGAACTTTTTGAACAAAATAATAAACGGTCATCAACTTCCCCCTTGGGGGATTGAGGGGGCTTCAAACAACAAACAACAAACAAAAAACAACAAACATTCTCTACATTTGCACATCGAAAATAACATCAAATGATTTTACCCATTGTAGCCTACGGCTCTCCTGTTTTAAGAAAAGTTGCAACTGATATCGATACTGATTATTCAGGATTGAGTCAATTGCTTGCTGATATGTGGGAAACCATGTACAACAGCAATGGAGTAGGATTAGCAGCTCCTCAAATTAACAGAGATATTCGTTTATTCGTGATGGATAGTGCTCAGATATTCGAAAATCAGGATGAAGATGAAAAAGGAATGTATCCTGATGAACCTGGTTACAAAGGTGTTTTCATCAATGCTCATATTGTTTCATTGGATGGTCAAAAATGGAGTTACAATGAAGGTTGTTTGAGTATTCCCAGAGTTAGAGAAGATATCTTGCGTCATCAATCTGTAACCATTGAATTTGAAGATGAAAATTTCAACTTTCATAAAAAGACTTTCAATGGACTTACAGCGAGAATCATTTTACATGAATACGATCATATTGATGGTAAACTTTTTATCGACCATATTTCTCCATTGAAAAGAACTTTACTCAAAAGAAAATTGGATGATATCAGTAAAGGAAAAATCAAATCAGATTATAGAATGATTTTTCATAAATAAATTGTCATGAAGGTTTCCCATCTTCTAAAAGCCTTTTGTTCAATCATTTTATTTTGCATTTGTATTACAGTTTGTGCGCAGCAAAAAAACGATACCATTATTGTCGTCAACAACCATTATGTAACCTTATCTCCGGTTGTTATCGATACCAAACTAAATGTTCCTGTATTTATTCAAAAAGTAAAATCAGATACCAGTTTTTATAAAGCATTTAAAAACCTCAGGATATTGGGATATTCTGCTATCAATGATATAAGAATGCAGGATAAAAACAAAAAGCAAATTGCTTATTTACACAGCAAAACAAAGCAAATTCGGGAATCCAATTGCCGTTCCATGAAAACCATGGAAGAAGAACATTCGGGCGATATTTACAATGAACAACATCAATACAATTATTATACGGCTCAACTTTATGCTTCATTGTTTTTTACACAAGGAAAAGTTTGCAATGAAACCAACACTATTGGTAATACTCAGTTTTCATTGAATGATAAGAAAGGAATGGACAAGCACAAAGAACAATTGAAAATGTTATTCTTCAATCCTGGAAAGAAAATCAATGGGCTGCCATTTATGAGCAATAAGACAGCGATTTTTGATGAAGGTCTTGCCAATGCTTATGATATGTCTATCAGTATGGAAGAGTACAATAAAACAAGCTGTTATGTTTTCAAACAAAAAGTGAAACCCGGTTTTGAAGATGATGTGATCGTTGATGAAATGACAACTTGGTTTAATGACAACAACTTTGAAATTGTAGCCCGCAATTATTCTTTAAGTTTTAATGCAGGGGTTTATGATTTCAATGTAAATATGGAAGTGCAGATGACAAAATTTAAAGAACTCAACGTGCCCTCTTTAATCAGGTATAATGGAAATTGGAAAGCCATTTTTAAAAAACGGGAGAGAGGTGTTTTTACGGCGACGTTATTTGACTTTGAGTAGCAGCCCCCTCAATCCCCCAAGGGGGACTTTGATTATGTTTTGTTGGATTGGTGCGAATAGGCCCCCTAGATCCCCCAAGGGGGACTTTGATTGTGTTTTATTGGATTGTTGCGAATAGGCTCTATCAATAACCAAATTATCAAATCATCAAATTATCAAACCCCAACGTCAAACAATTTCCCCCTTTGGGGGACGGAGGGGGCTTTTATCACTCTTCATTCTTAAACCTACTATACTTCCTCCATTTGTCAATCAGCTGTTCCATATCGTCTGGAAGGTTGCTGGTAAATATCATTTTTTCTTTAGTGGTGGGATGTATAAAGCCAAGTTCTTTCGCGTGTAGGGCTTGACGTGAGCAAATGGAAAAACAATTATCAACGAACTGTTTGTATTTGGTATACACGGTTCCTTTTACAATTCTATCACCTCCATAAAAATCATCGCTGAACAATGGGTGACCGATATATTGCATATGAACTCTGATTTGATGTGTACGTCCTGTTTCCAGTCGACATTCCACCAAGGTTACATAATTAAATCTTTCTAGTACTTTATAATGAGTGGTAGCGTCTTTACCATGATCGCCTTCAGGGTAAGCGGTGAACAATTTTCTAAAGCGCTGGTGACGACCCACATGCGCTACGATTGTGCCATCTTCTTCATCAAAATTTCCCCAAACCAAAGCGACATATCTTCTGTGAACCGTATGGTCGAAAAATTGCTTGGCCAGATCACTCATAGCTTTTTTGGTTTTTGCCATCACCATCAATCCGCTGGTATTTTTATCAATCCGGTGAACTAGGCCATATCTTGGTAATACAGAATCGTCGAGATCAGGAAATTGTTGCTTGAGGTGAAATGCCGCAGCATTCAATAATGTTTGATCAGGATTGCCACTTCCTGGATGTGCTACCATGCCCACAGGTTTATTGATGACAAACAAATCATCATCTTCATAAACGATTTCTAGTGGAATGTTTTGTGGAACGATTTCAGAAGTTTCCGGATTTCTACTATCGAAAATGATAATTTTGTCGCCTGCTTTTATTTTGTAGTTGTTTTTAATCGGCGCCTCATTAACCAACACCATTTCGTTTTCAATGGCTTGCTGTATTTTATTTCTTGTAGCACCCTCAACTCTGGCCATCAAAAATTTATCAATGCGCAAAGGCTCTTGTCCTTTATCAACAACAATTGATAATTTCTCATAAAGTTCTTCCGATTCGGAAATGTCGTCCTCTTGTTCGTTT
>CALPIT020000137.1 GCA_943323705.2 Streptomyces griseus | reverse complement strand
TGGTTTTATCAAAAAGATATATCCTAAAGAAAATAAAATAGATGTAGCAGCTGGCAAAGTGGGTTATAAAAGAGTTGAAGACGAAACAGGGAAAATATTAAGATTGCTAAATGAAAACAATGGACAATTGCCATTTAACGACAAATCAAATCCTGATGATATTTATGAATTTTTTCAAATGAGTAAGAAGACATTTAAAATGACCATCGGAAATTTGTACAAACAAAAACTCATTTCAATTGGCGAAAATGGAATTGAATTGAATAAATGATTTTATCATGGGCAGAATTAAATTAGATCTTCACGATATATACAACAACAGTAAAGCCATTGACCAGGCGCTACAACAAGCATTTGAAGATGCCATAGACAAACGCATTCGTGAAGTTGAAATTATTCCAGGCAAAGGAAGCGGACAACTCAGAAAAAAAGTCGAAAGATTTCTTCAAATGCCACATATCAAGCCGCTTTATCACCGAATAGAAAATGACAGTAAAAATTTTGGAAGATTATTCGTTTACTTCAAATTTTAAAAATATTCAATCAACGCAATTTTACTAAAATCCTTTAGTACCCCTTCATCTACAAATTCCACATCTCCTCCACTTGCTAACACCTTTTCAATAATATCATCAACTGCATCTTTAATGTAAAAAGCTTTTTGAACAATATCTTCGTTTTTATAAATTATATCAGGCGAAGATCCATGTTGAGCCGGGAAAATAAAATTCTTTTCAACTACAAGAAGTCTGCCTCTTTTCTCACCTGCAGCTTTCCAAACATTGTTAATACCAAATGCCAATTTTTTACAACCCATGGCTTCATCTATTTGATTCATGATTTTTTTCTGTTGTACAATTTTCCAGTTTTGTAAATAGGGTGTCATGATTTTATGAAACTCTGCTTCAGTGCTTTCTTCAAAATTACCTGGAATGTAATCAATGACTTGTTTGATATTATGTGACAATGCTTTAAAGTGACCAATTGTTTTTGCCGTACCCATAACAAACAACGGAAGCTTATACGCATTTAACAACAGGGTGAGTCCATTATCTGTATGCATCAAGAATTTATTCAGCAAAATTTCTTTTCTTTTATTTTCATCTGAAAAATTAGCAATTTTTTCGCCGATGTCGTTTTTGTAAGCCTCAATATTATCTGGAACATTGGAAGTGATTCTGATAAAATGAGTGGTGTTGCCTAAATATATTTTCGTCCATTTGCTGCTTAACACTGCAAGCAAATATTTGTGTATTTCTTTTTTGCTGTAAACCAAATCTCTTATTTCAAAAGATTCATCAATGATAATTTTTTCTTCAACCGGCATATCGAGGTAATAAACTTTTTCTATCAACGGACTCACGAATATGGCTATACTTTTTTTATGTGTATTGTAATTTAATTCCTGAATTACTTTTTGAAGTTTTTTAATTACAGAAAACGATTTTTCTTCTGGATAATTTGTTTCTATTTCTTTCTCTATTTTATCAACAGCAATTTTAAGTTTGTAGCCCAACTCTTTTTTCAAACCCATTTTTGGATCAAATGGCATGATCAGCGAGATACAAGGTAAATACTTAGGAGCTGTAAGTACATCAGCAAAGGACTCCATTAGATTAGTGTTCATAAAATATGGTTTAGTAGTTATTAAATAGATTGCGTTTTTTAGATCAAATCATCAATGAAAAATTGGTTTTAAAGAGGAGCCAATTGTTGAATAATTTCACCAGCAGAAGTAATGCCCGACTTACGCCAGATCACCTTTCCTTTTTTAAAAATAATCAGCGTTGGTATAGACTGTATGCTAAATTGGTTGGCATAAAATCTGTTTTTATCAATATTCATTTTAAGTATTGTAGCTGTTTCTCCAACAACATGCTTTACATTACTCAGCACTGGAAGCATATCTTTACATGGTGCACACCAATCGGCAAAAAAATCTACAACTACTGGCAAATCTCCATCTATATGATGCTGAAATGAATTTTCCATTTTCTTAATTTTTTGATTAGATATTTTTTTCCAAATCTGCTGTTCTTGCAAAGCCACTATACAACTGAGCATCTTTCATGCCTGCTTCATTTTGTTCTTCCAGTGTAAGTTCATCAGTTCCGGAAGTCTGAATCCAATGATCACCATTTTTCCTGTACACTTGAACTGACAGATTAAATTGTTGTAAAAACATCATTTCAACGATACCGGTTTTTTGCCAGTAGTGTAATTCAATAAAACCACTACAAAGTAAACTATGTGTAACTTCTAAAATTGTTAGATCTTGTTGCAATAACTGTACTACAGAACTTGATTCTTGCCATTTATGTGGCTTACTGAAAAATTCAAGCTTAAGAAACGGATATACTTTAGTGAAGGCTGAATTGATTTCATTTAGTTTTTTATTGGGATTGATTTCAATGATCATTTTATTTTTTTGAAGTGTTTTAATTAGATTTATATATCAACATGTTTTAAATCAATGAACGACCTTTTAGTTGCAATGAAAGCAATACGATGGAAGCACCTGCGAAAAAGTAAATCAAATCTGTAAGCAATGTATTTTCAATCAACATCCATTGAATCATTACCCATAAAACAGTTATGATGCCGGCTAACAAGGTCCAATTGAATTTCTTTTTATTATTTATCAAAAGGTAAAAAGCAGCAAGAAAATTAATTCCACCAACAAATAAAAAAAGTAAAAATCCAGGCAATCTAAAATCTTTAAATATAGTTGACTGCAGTAATGAAATGGGTAATCTTAACATGCTTCCATCGGGCACTGACATTAAAATAATTCCGGCAAATAATGTTGTTAATGCAACAAAGCATATTGTTATAAAGAGTATTGACTTCATTAATTATTTATTTTAATTAACATGAATTAGTTGTTCGATGAAACTTCATCACTGATTTTCCTCCCATAATAAGCTATAAGTTCTCCATAGGCTAACACATGGCCAGCCATTGCTTTTTCGAGATCATATTTTCTGGAATTAGCCTTTAAATCAAGCAAAGTATCTAATGCAAATACTCTGAAAACATATTGATGCACACCACTCATTGGACAAGGGCCACAATAGAAATATTTATTAAAATCATTCAATCCATTTATTCCAAAATGCATATCCTCTGTGACATGATGAGTAACCGGTAAATTCCAAACAATCCAATGAGACCATATATTGATTGGCGCATCAGGATCTTCCATAATGATGGCCAAGCAAACCGTTTCGTTGGGAATAAATGATATCTCAAGAGGCGGATTGACATTACTGCCATCGCAAGTATATTTTTTTGGAATCATTTCATTCTCAGCAAAAGCTTTGCTTTGAATATTCATGTATTTAATTGAAGGTTCTATCATTGTATGTATCATGATGTAATAATTAAAGGTGATTAATCTGTATCATTATCTTGAAGCATATCATCGTTTAATGTGTCATCATCAGTATTCAGATCGAATATTAAATCGAGATCATCTTCTGTAACAACTTCATTTTTGTGCTCTACATCTGTATTCATCTCCGGATTGGTATCTGGAGAGGTGAATACTTCTTGTGGATTATCTTTTTTCTTTTTTTTCATTTGAAAAAATATTAAAGTAAATAATGTTAATTACTGACAAAATAATAGTTACCAGATGTTAATAAAAATGAGCCGCGTAATAAAAAGTAATGACAGGCATCATAGATACACCGATGATACAAGACTTAGATTTGGAAAAACATTTACTATGACATTAGTCCACAACATCAAAACCCTTCACCAGTTATTGGATGAAGATTGCCGAAACTTTTCTATTGCAGAAATAGCATTGCACAATGCAATGCCTGAGTACATAACAAAATCAAGTTCTGTTAAGTTGAAAAACATTTTACAGAAATATTATGAGCAAATAAAGCAACACATGAAATTATTGGATTCATTTTTTGAAGAAGAAAATATCACTTATGTAAATACCGAAAATACGATAATGAAGGCCTTTATAAAAGATGCAGAAGACAAAATGAATAATTGTAGCGATATGATGGTAAGAGACGCTTGTATATTGGCATCCATACAAAACATCAATCATTACAAAATTGCGGCTTACGGAACTGCGGCGGCCTTCGCTGAAACTTTGGGAATGGTTAATACCACTTTCTTATTTCATCAATTTGAATCTAATGAAAAACTAATTGACAAAAGGCTTTCCATGCTGGCCATTCATGAAATCAACAAAAATGCAAGAGCGGCTTATTTAACCAGTTAAAGTGAATTGACATCAATCAATACCATTAATGAGCATACTCATTTTTTTTGCATCCTTCCATTCGTTTCTTTGAATTCAATTAAATATTTAATTAACAACTAAAATCTTACAATTATGAAAAGTGACATCGAAATTCAGAAGGACGTCATCGAACAGTTGAAGTGGGAACCCTTTCTAAATGCAGCACAGATTGGCGTTGCAGTAAAAAATGGCATCGTTACTTTATCTGGTCAGGTTGATGCGTATTCTAAGAAAATTCTGGCAGAAAAAACAACAAAAAAAGTGGCAGGGGTTAAAGCTATTGCTGAAGACATTCAGGTAGGCATCTCTCCAGTTTACAAGAAAACAGACACAGAAATTGCGGAAGCCGTTGTAAATGCCTTAAAATGGCACACGATGATTCCGGATGAAAAAATTAAAGTCAGCGTTGAAGATGGTAACGTAAAACTTGAAGGAGATGTGGAATGGGAATATCAAAGAAATCAAGCAAAAACTGCTGTTGAGAATTTAAGCGGAGTAAGATTCGTAACCAATCTTGTTGCCGTTAAGCCAAAGATTACACCTTATGAGTTACAACAAAAAATAAACTCAAGCTTTCAAAGAAGTGCCAACATTGATTCAGCAAGAATTACAGCTGAAGTTTTAGGAAGCAAAATAACACTTCGTGGAAAAGTGAGATCCTTCGCAGAAAAAGAAGATGCAGAAAATGCAGTATGGTCGGCACCAGGGGTTGTATCGGTTGAAAATAAATTGCTCATAGAAGAGCCGGAATACGCTTTTGAAGATTGATACTTTTAATTGTAGTTTGTTTTTTGGAGGCTGTCTTGATATACGAGACAGCCTTTTTTTTTCTGTTGAACTTATTGAACCGATTAAACCTTTTGAACAAATCTTAAGAATACGCAACATCCCTTGAAGGAGACATTGCTGAGAAGTCGGCTATCCAGCTTATCCAGAATCGAGTATCTATCTTATCCAGCATTTCCAGCTTATCCAACCTATCCAGCCTATCCAGCCTACCCCTCTCCCCTCTTCAACATTTCTTCCAAAAATTCATTACAATAAAATTTCACATCAGCATATTCTTTTTCGTGATGTCTGAAGTTTGACCCTAATAACGCTATATTATTTTCTAGTGTTTTGTTTATTTTGTCATCATTTAAAAAATCTTCTTTTTTTGAAAGCAACTTACGTACCGCCTCAATCTCTTTTCTTAATGAAAGTAATTTTGCTTCAATCTTATTGATGATTAATTGGTGCACTTCTGTTTTTGCAGCGATATCTACAATTGTATTTCTTGCTATTATTTGTTCTAATCTTTTTTCTAGAGACAAAATCTCTTCGAGATAAAAATCTACTGATTGTAACCAGCTGTTGATTTCATCGTTATAGAAAGAAGCTATTTTCTTGGACATAATATATTGTTTAATTAAGCTTAAATAAAGGCAAATAGAACGTTATAGATCATGAGTTTGGTCATGTATAAAATGAATTGAGGTCATAGTATAAAAATTGGAGTTGATATAAATTACATCATTACATCATCCTTAAAAAAAGAGTCATGACAATTCAACTTATTCAAGAATCTCCTGAAGAAATCTACCCTGGCATTTTTGTCCCCTCATGTGATAAACACATGATTAGTGATAGTTTTAAAAAATCAACTGCGATCATCAGAAAACCAATGGTTAATATTATCGACAAGGGTACCATCGTGAGTGTAGAAATGATTATCCCGGGTGTTAAAAGAGAAGAGTTTTTTATTGAAGGAAGAAACAACATTTTAAATGTGAGTGTTTATCACAACGAGATGACAGAAGAGAATAAAATGTTCAGCACAAGAGAATTTGATTGCTGTAAATTTCAGAGAGAAATTATACTTCCACAAAATGCTGATTTAAGTTTTGTAAGTGCAACTTATGATAGTGGCATTTTAAAAATACAAGTACCTAAAACTGAAAAGATAATTAACGACTTTACTACTAGAATTGCTGTATACTAATTTACATATCATTGCCTTTTCAATTTGCCCATAACTATCAAACACAAGAACCATATCAAAAAGCTGTGGCCTATTTCTGTATGGAATATGGAATAGACCAGGCATTGAAAATATATGCCGGTGGTTTGGGATTTCTTTCAGGTTCTTATATGAAAAGTGCTTATGAGTTAAAACAAAATGTTGTTGGCATTGGTATTTTGTGGAAATATGGATATTACAATCAGATCAGGAAACAAGACCAAACAATGGATGTGCTTTTTGAAGAAAAGAGTTATGGCTTTTTGATGGATACACAAATTCGATTTACCATCAAAATTGCCAAGCATGACGTTTGGGTTGCGGCATATTATCTCGAACCGGAAATTTTTAAAACGGCGCCATTGTTCTTGCTAACTACAGATTTACCTGAGAACGATTATCTGGCTAAAACCATCTCACACAAACTATATGACTCAAACCCTGAAACTTCAATTGCCGCAGCCATTTTATTAGGAGCTGGTGGCGCGAAATTATTGGAGATGTTAAAAATAGATATAGAAGTTTATCATCTCAATGAATCCCATGCCTTACCTCTAGCATTTTATCTTTATAACAAATATAAAAATACAGACGAAGTAAGAAAGCGTTTAGTATATACCAATCACACCTCAGAAGAAGCCGGAAATAAGAAATCAAATATCACGCTTCTCGATAAAATTGGATTTTTCTGTGACATTCCAATTGCAGAAATTATTGCCATTTCTGGTAGCAAAGGAAATGATATCGACCACACTTTAACAG
>CALPIT020000136.1 GCA_943323705.2 Streptomyces griseus | reverse complement strand
CCCCTAATTACATTTATTTCAAATGATCGGTTGGTGACCTTCCCGATTGCTATCGGGACGCTCTAGCCAACTGAGCTAATTCCCCTAATTACATTTATTTCAAAAGATCGGTTGGTGACCTTCCCGATTGCTATCGGGACGCTCTAGCCAACTGAGCTAATTCCCCATTATCCCGAATACAAAATTTAGTTTTTACATTTTGTATTTGGGATGGCAAATATAGAATTTATTGCTGTTTCTCTTTAATTAATTTCAAGACAACATTTTACTCTCCCCAAACTTCTCCCTTTCCATCCAACCACTCTTTCACTAAGTCTGTTGTAACTGATTTTGGTCTTTCCAATGGGAAGTTCAGTGCTCTGTCCCAACATAAGCTAGATAATACTCCTAATGCTCTTGAAACACCAAACAATACAGTATAGAATTCATATTCCACCATGCCATAATGAACCAATAAAGCACCACTGTGTGCATCCACATTTGGCCATGGGTTTTTGATTTTTCCTAAAGATGAAAGAATTGGCGGTACTGCATCGTAAATGGTCCAAACGGTTTGTACTAAAGGATCGTCTGCCATGTGTTTTTTACCGAATTCCATCTGTGCGGTGAAACGTGGATCTGTTTTTCTCAACACGGCATGACCATATCCAGGAACCACTTTTCCTTCGCTTAATGTTTTTCTTACGTACTCTTCAATTTGTTCTTTTGATGGCGAGTCGCTGCCGATCTGCTCTCTCAATTCAAAAATCCATTTGATTACTTCCTGATTTGCCAAGCCATGTAAAGGACCTGCCAAACCATTCATGCCTGCAGCAAAACTCAAATAAGGGTCACTTAACGCAGAACCCACCAAGTGTGTCGTGTGTGCGGAAACGTTACCTCCTTCATGATCTGCATGTATCACCATGTACAATCTCATCAACTCTTTAAAATCATCATTTTCATAACCCATCATATGTGCGAAATTTCCAGCCCAATCCAACAAGCCATTAGGCTGAATATGTTCTCCATTCTTATACTTACGGCGATATATATACGCTGCGATTCTTGGCAAACGTGCAATCAAATCCATTGAGTCATCAAACACCGCTTCCCAATAATCTTTCTTGCTCATACCTTGAGCATAACGCTTAGAAAAAGAACTCTCTGTTTGCAATGCCATTATCGCCACAACAAATTGTGTCATTGGATGTGTAGTAACCGGCAATGCTTCTATTGTAGCAAATACATGATTAGGAACATGGCTTCTTCTTTGCCAAACACTTGTCAAATGATTTACATCTTCGTCAGTAGGCAACTCGCCCATCAACATCAAATAAAATAACCCTTCTGGCAATGGCTCAGAACCGTTTGGCGATTTTGTAAGTTTCTCTCTCAATTCAGGAATTGAATATCCTCTGAATCTGATACCTTCCTGTGCATCTAGTAAAGAGGTTTCGGTTACCAATCCGGTTATGCCTCTCATCCCTTGATAAATCTGGCTAAGTGTAACCTCACCTATTTTTTTATCACCGTGTTCTTTCAACAATGATTTGATTTCAAGCGCAGTTTTATCTGCTTTCTCTTTGAATCTGTCTTTGATGATTCCCATATAAAAATTTAAATTAAAAAATTAAAAAATAGTCTCTCTTTTGAATGAAAGTATTACATATTAAAGCAATCAATTTATTTTAAAATCAGTTGTTGTGAACTGACAAAAAGCATCTAAAATTACGACCTGCGCAACTGTTAAACAAAAGTTTTGAAAGAAAGTTTTACGATAACGATTGCGACAACTATTTAGGAGCTTTTTTATATAGATAAAGCGCCAGAATGCCGAAAAAGAAATTGGGTGTCCAAGCTGCTAACCATGGGGTTAAGTTACTTTTGGTTGCAAATACAATAGAAAATCTGCTAAAGAGAATGTAGGTAACGCTAATGATTAACCCAACTGCTAAGTGGAAGCCACTTCCTCCCCTTACCTTTCTGGATGCTAGAATCGCGCCAATTAAAGAAAGAATGATTACAGAAGCAGGTATCGCATCACGATTGTAACGTTCAACTTGTAAGGTATTGAGCATTTCTGATCCTCTCATTTTTTCCAATTCGATAAAATTGTCTAATTCCTTTGTTGTCATCTGGTCTTTGAGGTAATCATCTTTTCTTAAATCAATGGGCTTGAAACTATATGCCACTATTTTGTTTGTAGAGAAAGTAACGTCTTCGCTTATGGGATTAATTTTTCTTTCTAAAACATTATTTAATGACCATTTATGAGAACTCGTATCCCAACGAAAATTCACGGCCCTAAGGTTATATATGAGTTTGTTGTTTACGATTTTTTGGATAGATAAATTATTCCCGCTTTTACTCACGGTATCATACCCTTTTATGCCTGCATAAGTGTTGGAGTCGATGCGGAAGTAGATATTTTGCTTATAAGTTGAAATTTGTTCTGTAGGTGCAAGATTGACATCAATGTATTTTTTTTCGAATTCGGACCATTTGCGATTGGCATTGGGCACTACAAATTGGTATCCGAGCCACAATAATAACGCAAGGAAAAAGCCGCCTATCACATAAGGTTGTAGAAATCTTTTAAAACTAACGCCACTGCTCAAAATAGCTACTACTTCTGAGTTGCCCGCCATTTTGGATGTAAAAAAAATAACAGAAATAAATACAAATAACGGAAACAACATCGCATCAATCCTAGGAATAAATCCAAGATAAAAATCGGTGAATATCCTATATGCAGTAAGTCCGGACTTGCCAAAATCATCCGCATGTTCGCTCATATCAACCACAACTACAATTGTAGTTAATAATAAAATACAAAAGAAGAAAGCCGTAAGGTATTTTGAAAGTATATATCTGTCTAATTTCTTCATAATCGGCGGCAGGTGAATGCGTTTGCAAATGTACCATTGTTATCCATAAACTGAATTATTTTATGGGGCGAAAACATATTGTGCAGCAATCCATCCAGTTGTCCATGCATTCTGGAAATTAAATCCACCTGTTACGCCGTCTACATTGATGATTTCTCCGGCAAAAAACAATCCAGGCACTAATTTACTTTGCATAGAATTAGCATCGATTTCAGACAATTCAATGCCACCTGCAGTAACAAACTCTTCTTTGAATGTAGTCTTGCCTTTTGCATGGAATTCATGGGTGCATAAATTCTTTATCAGTTTATTTTGTTCTTTTGCAGGTAAATCAGCCCATCTCAACTCATCAGACACTCCTGATATGTTGAGCAAATATTCCCATAAACGTGAAGGCAATCCAAAGGGATTTCTGTTGATGATTTTTTGAGAGGCGATATCAAATCGAAGCTGTTGTATTTTTTCTCTGAGTGTATTTTCATTAAATTGACTTAACCAGTTTACTGAAAATTGAAAATCATAATTTTTATTTGCAAGCTCTAAAGCGCCATATGCCGAAAGCTTAAGAATGGCGGGCCCACTCATTCCCCAATGTGTGATCAATAGATTACCTTGCTGTTGCAACTTGGTTCCGATTAATTTAACAGTTACATTCGGTACTGTAATGCCCATTAATTCTGATATGGCATTACCAGGTAAATTAAAAGTAAATAAAGAAGGTACGGGCTGAACAATAGTATGACCCGATTTTTCAAGCCATTGAAATTGAGCTGCCTTCATTAAGCCTCCGCTTGAAATACATAAATAATCAGCGTTAATTTCTTTTCCATTTCCTAATGTGACCACAAACTTCTTTCCATCATTTAGATCTTCTTTTGAATGAAAGCTAACCTGTTGTGCATCTGCATTCATGATGATTTCTACGTGATGCTTTTGGGCTTCTGTTAAAAGGCAATCTATCATTGTTTGAGAACTGTCTGAAACAGGAAACATTCTTCCATCCGATTCAGTTTTCAAGGTTACGCCTCTTTCTTCAAACCAACTAACGGTATCCGTTGTACTAAACTGATGGAATGCTTTTTTTAAAAACGAAGCACCTCTAGGATAATAGGTAATGAGCTCGCTGATGTTAAAGCAAGCGTGTGTTGTGTTGCATCTACCACCACCACTAACTTTTACTTTACTTAATAGCTTGTTAGATTTTTCTAGTAAAACAACTTTTAGCCCTTTATGAATCCTTGCTGCATTTACGGCACAAAAAAAACCCGCAGCACCACCACCGATAACGACGAGAATTTTGGGATTGTTCATAAACAAGGTTTAAAACGCTACGCTGGTTTAAAGGTTTAAATCGCTGCGCTGGTGTAAAGGTTTAATTCGCTACGATGGTGTAAAGGTTTGATTCGCTGCGCTGGTTTAACCATTAAACCATTAAACCTTTCAACCTCACACGTAACTCCAAGTTAAATTACTATTCTTCTTCTCCGCTGCTTCTATATCTTCAAATGAAGAAAGGATGTCTGGTGTTGATTTTGTAACACAAACATCATGTTCAAAATGGGCTGATGGTTTTCTGTCTTTGGTCAATATTGTCCATCCGTCGTCAAGATGTACGACTTCCTTAACGCCCATATTGATCATAGGCTCGATAGCTAGCACCATGCCTTCTTTCAATTTAACTCCCCAGCCTTTTTTACCGTAATTGGGAACCTGAGGATCTTCATGTAAATCTTTTCCTAATCCATGACCCACCAATTCTCTTACCACTCCGTAACCATTTTTCTTTTCTGTATGTTCTTGGATGGCATTGGCGATATCACCAATTCTGTTTCCCTGTAAAGCTTTGTCTATTCCCAGGTATAATGATTCTTTTGTTACACGAAGCAATCGCTTGATATCATCTGACACTTCTCCTAATGCATAAGTATATGCGCTATCGCCATGAAACCCATTTTTATAAACACCAATGTCAAGCGAAATGATATCGCCATCTTTTAAAACATGATTACCTGGAAAACCATGTACAACAGCCTCGTTCATCGAAATACAAGTAGCATAAGGAAATCCGTGATAATTTTTGAAAGAAGGGATGGCCCCATGATCAAGAATAAATTCTTCGACAATATCATTTACTTTAAACGTAGTAATACCCGGCTTTAAGAAGGATACTACCGCCGCATGAGCTTTCCCTACTAGCATGCAGGAGTGTCTCATGATTTCGATTTCTTCTTTTGATTTGTATTTAATCATCCGTCTATTGTATTTAAAACAAACCCCAACGATGTAATCGCCGGGGTCTATAAAAATTTATTCTTATAATTATTACATTCCAGATGGAACTGCTTGTCTTCCTTGGATTCTGCCGCTATTCATTAGTCCATCATACTGACGCATTAACAATTGAGTTTCGATTTGTTGTAATGTATCTAAAATTACACCTACCATGATTAGCAATGAAGTACCGCCAAAAAAAGTAGAGAAACCTTGTTGCATACTGAACACTAATTGAAAAACACCTGGTAGAATACCAACCACTGCAAGCAAAACTGCACCAGGTAAAGTAATTCTATCCATGATTGTTCCGATATAATCTGCAGTTGGTTCACCTGGTTTAACGCCTGGGATAAAACCATTGCTACGCTTTAATTCATCAGCCATTTGTTTTGGATTAAAAATCAAAGCGGTATAAAGGAATGTAAATGCAATTACACAAACTGAATATACAATCATGTAAACTACATTAGTATGATCGGTAAAATATCTGGCCCAGCCTTCACCAGTGAATCCGGAGAAAATGGTAGGCAAGAACAAAATAGCTTGAGCGAAGATGATTGGCATAACACCAGCTGAATTTACTTTCAATGGTAAGAAATTACGAGCTGCACCTACACCTGATTGACGGTTACCGACAATTTGCTTTGCATATTCTACAGGAACTTTTCTTGTACCTTGAACCAACATGATTAGTCCCATGATAATGGCAACTAAAAATAAGATTTCAACTAACATTAGTAACAAACCACCAGCACCTCTGTTGGCAATTCTTGCCGTCCACTCCTGACCTAATGCCTGAGGGAAACGAGCTAAGATACCAATCATGATGATAATAGAAGTACCGTTACCTAAACCTTTGTCAGTAATTTTCTCACCTAACCACATTACGAATAATGTGCCTACAGTTAAAACAATTACTGTTGAAGCCCAAAAGAAACTGCTATAAGCAGGAATGATCGCTTCAGCGTTTGAAGGACTTTTCAAATAGCCGATATAAGCAGCTGCTTGGAAAGCAGTTACAATAACGGTTAGATATCTTGTCCATTGATTGATTTTTTTTCTTCCGCTTTCCCCTTCTTTTTGAACTTTAGCCATTTGAGGAACAAGGATGGTCATCAATTGCATGAAGATAGAAGCAGAAATATAAGGCATGATACCTAACGCAAAAATTGATGCTTTTGAGAAAGCGCCTCCTACGAAAGCATCTAATAAACCAAGGACACCGCCGCTGGCGCTATCACTAAGATTACTTAATTTATTTGGATCGATACCAGGTAAAACGATGTATGATCCCAGGCGGTAGATGAATAGCAATAAAATAGTAAATGTGATTTTATTGCGCAAATCATCAATGCTCCAGATATTTTTTAAAGTGGTAATGAACTTCTTCACAGAATTTAATCAGTTTATTTTTTCAGAAATATAAATGACGCATTTTCAGCGTCATACAAATATCGGGAAATTATTTAACTATTTCAACAGTTCCACCTGCAGATTCGATAGCAACTTTTGCTTTAGCACTAACCGCGTTTACTTTGAAAGTATAACTTCCTTTCAATTCGCCGTTGCCAAGGATTTTAACGCTATCTGTCTGACTGATTAAACCGTTGATATAAAGGTTACTCAATGAGAATTCAGTGATACCATATTTTTCTGCGTAATGATCCACTTTTCCAATGTTGATGACTTTGAATTCAACTCTATTGATGTTAGTGAAACCACGCTTAGGAATACGACGCTGAATTGGCATCTGTCCACCTTCGTGAGCTTTTTTACTTTTGTAACCGGCACGGCTTTGTCCGCCCTTATTACCTTTTGTAGAGGTACCGCCTTTACCACTGGCTTCACCACGTCCAAGACGTTTTTCCTTGTGTGTAGCTCCGGTTGCAGGTTTTAAAGAATGTAATTTCATAATTTTTGATTTTATACTTACGGGGAATCGCCCCTCGCTTT
>CALPIT020000135.1 GCA_943323705.2 Streptomyces griseus | reverse complement strand
TATTATTATGGTTTCATTTCGTTCTATAATAAGGATTATTCAAATGCATTGGCTGCATTTAAAGTAGTAGAAGCCAATCCCGAATACAATGCAGTAGTTCCTTATTATATCGCAGAAATTTATTACAGCAGGCTGCAGAAGAAAGAAGCCTTACAATACAGCGATAGTGTACTCGCTGCAAAAGGCGGTTCTTATTATAAAAAGCAATTGCAATTACTTACCGCTCAACTTTATTTCGAAAATCAGGATTTTAAAAAAGCTTTACCCTTCTTCGAAGATTATGTGAACAGCAGTGAGAAAGTATCAAAAGAAATCATGTACGAACTCAGTTATTGTTATTATAAAAACAACAACACCAAACAGGCCATTGAGGGTTTCAAACAATTGAGTAACGAAAAAGATTCGATGGGGCAAAACAGTATGTATTTGCTTGGAGAGTTGTATTTGAAAGCAGGCAACAAAGCCAATGCAAGAACTGCATTTCAATACAGTGCTTACAACAGCAGCAATTCAGACCAACAACGAATTTCGAGATTCAATTATGCCAAACTTTCTTATGAGCTCGATTATCAGGATATAGCTTTATCCGAAATTAAAAAATACATCAATGATTATCCCGGTTCTGATTATGACAATGAAGCCAAAGAAATTATGATTAATTTATTGGCTAACACCAATAATTTTGATGAAGGCTTGAGTATATATAAATCACTTTCCAAAAGTTCAGCTGCAGCTCAAAAAGTGTATGCTCGTTTGCTTTATGGAAAATCGGTACAGTTGATAAACGAGCAACGACTTGCCGAAGCTGATGATTTATTGAATTCAATTCTTTCCAATAATAATGCAGGAAATATTGCCTCATTTTCTAAATTCTGGAAAGGGGAAATAGCGTACAGGCAACAACGTTATACCGATGCTCAAAAATATTTAATTGAATATATTGATTCGAAAGCACCATGGCAAGGAGAAGCCAATGTAAACAATGCGAACTATACTTTAGGGTACAGCTATTTTCAACAGGAGCAATATAAAAATGCATTGACTTGTTTTGAAAAAATAATGGTGAATGTTAAACCAGGTGCCACAGCGATACAACAAGATGTTTATTTAAGAGTTGCAGATTGTTATTATGCACAAAAAGATTTTGCAAAGGCGGCTACGATGTATGATATTGTTTTCAGTAACAATTTCTCACAAGCAGATTATGCCATTTATCAGAAAGCTATGATTGCTGGTGTGAAATCAGGCTCAGATAAAGTCAAATTGCTGAATTCACTTTTAAAATTATATCCATCAAGTTCATTGAAACTTGATTGTCAGATGGAAATTGCTTCAACCTATATGGCTGATGAAAAGTTTGCAGATGCAGTTCCTTTTTTAAATGCAGTCATCAATGCAGAAGATGCTTCAGGATTGAAACCTAAGGCTATTTCTAAACTCGGTCTTGCTTATTACAACAATAACGACAATAAAAATGCTTTGGTTGCATATCGTCAATTGATCAAATCTTATCCACAGTCTGAAGAAACTTCGGAAGCCATGGCCACCATCAGAGATATTTTTATTGAAGATGGAAAGCCTGAAGGTTATGTAGCATTAATGAAAGAAAATGGAATTATCATTGCGGTTAATGAAGCAGATTCATTAAGTTATATCGCGCCTTATAATAAATATGAGGCTGGAGATTGTATGGTGGCCATTCCTGGATTTGGAACTTACATCAACGGTTACCCGAACGGCGCTTATATCATCGATGCGAATTATTACAGGGCGTTGTGTTACCAGAAAATCAAAGAATTCAATCAGGCTATTCTAGGTTTTGATTATGTAAACAGCAGAGGTGTAAGTAAGTATTTTGAAGATGCTACTTTACAGCTAGCGAGGATTTATTATTTTGAATTAAAAGATTATACCAATGCCAAAAAATATTTTGAGTCACTAAGAGCCAATGCTGTAAATCCTGAAAATCAACTGGAAGCTTTGAGAGGTTTGGTAAGGGTATATTATCAGTTGAAAGATTATTCCACAGCCAATGAAGCTGCCATGGAATTGGCTGGTAAAAAAGGTGTAAGTACCGACGATAAATCCATTGCCGCTTTAGTATTAGGTAAAGCACAAGCCGCAGCAGGGGATACATTGAAAGCTATTGAATCATTCAAAGTAGTGGTGCCAATTAATAAGTCCGCATGGGGTGCAGAAGCGAGATATGAACTGGCAGCAGCTTATTTCAATCAGAGTAATTTGAATGTTGCTGAAAAATATGCGATGTCTGTTATCAAAGAAACGGGTTCTTACGACAATTGGGTGACCAAGTCCTATATTTTATTGGGTGATATTTTCATGAAACAAAAAGATTATTTCAATGCCAAAGCAACTTATGAAAGTGTAGCCAATAACGCAGCCATCGAAGCGCTTAAAACAGAAGCACGTCAGAAATTAGAAGCGGCAAAAGCAGAAGAAAAAAAATCATCCAAAATCAGTAATTAATCCCGAACATGAGAACCTATTCAAAATATAGCATTATGAAAATAATATTCAAGAGCAAACTAATGTTGTTGCTCATTTCTATATTTATTTTTTCAACAAGCAAAGCTCAAAAAGATACATCTGAGCCTCAGAAAATAACCATCATATCTGCATACAAACCCATTTTAAGAACTGCAGCCAAACTCAATTTTTCCGGTTCCAATCTTGTAGCCGATACGGTAAAGAATTTGCTGGCTTATGATATTCCGGTGCAACATTTGGTGTATTCGTACCAGCCGATTTCTTTAAAACCATTATCTGTAGAAAATGATACGCTCATCAGAACAGGCAATCGTTTTGCTGTAAAAGCTGGTTATGGTACACAGTCGATGCCTTATTTAAGAGCAGCAGCCAGTTTTGGTGATGGCGAAACTTCAATCATCAATGTTTACGGAGATTATCTTTCAGCAAAAGGAAAAATTGCCAATCAGGATTTCTCCCATCTTCAATTAAAAGCCAATGGTAGCTACTTTTTTACTAATAGTGAGTTGTATGCCTCGGTGGGTTATAAATCGAATCAATTTTTTCAATATGGTTATGATCACAATATTTATAACTACAGTAAAGATTTTGTAAGAAACCATTTTCAGGATATTTCATTGTCTGCTGGTTTTAGAAACACAGTTGTAAATGATGCGGGTATCAATTATGATCCTCATTTTAGTTTTGATGTGTTCAATGCCAACAAAGATCTTTATGAAACATCGATTAAAATTAATTTGCCCGCCACTAAAAAAATCAATGATTTATTTACGGTAAAAGCGGATTTGAATGTTGATCTCACGCATTTTCAAACCAAAGGCTTTATTCCCAACAATATCAGCTTTAACAACAACGTCAATTCATTTACACCTTCTTTATTTTATAAGAATGATTTAGTGAAAGTAAATGGTGGAGCAAAAGCCGTTTTTAATAATGGAAAATTTTTATTGCTTCCTGATGTGTATGGAGAGATGTCATTTATGAAAGAAAAATTTTTGTTACAAGCAGGTTGGACAGGTAAGGTGGTCAAAAATACATACCAACACTTGACTGATATCAATCCATATCTTGGTAATTTATATGATCAAACGAATACCATTGAAACCGAGTTGTATGGTGGTATCAAATCTTCTTTGGGTAAACATATTCTATTCAGCGCGAAAGCAAGTTTTATTGGTTATCAGAATTTTCAGCTTTTTTATAATGACACGTCCTCTTCATCAGATGGGAGGCGTTTTCTTGTTTCGAATGAGAAAAATATGGGAAACTTCAGATTGCATGGTGATTTGAGTTATATCATTCGTGATAAATTCAAGCTTACCGGCAGTATTGATTTCAATGGTTATACCGGATTGGAAACCAATGCAAGGGCCTGGAATACCTTGCCCGTAGAGGCAAATGCCTCAGTAAGCTGGTATCCTGTAAATAAACTGACCGTTAAAAGCGATTTTTACTTTTTTGGAGGAGGTTATTATCTTGAAAAGGGCAATGCTGCCAAAAGATTTGATGGAGCAGCAGATTGGAGTTTGAGTTTTGATTATAAGATTAAGAAGCAGTTTGGTGCTTTTATCAATCTAAATAATATCTTTGGCAAAAATTACGAACGCTGGCATAATTATCCTGTTTATGGATTCAACGTATTGGGCGGATTATCCCTTCAGTTCTAAAACCAAATCTTATTGATGGAATCCTTAATTGAGAATTTTTTATTGCGAAACAATCATTGTCCGTTACCCAAAATCGGTACACTGGAATTGAAAGTAAAAAGTGCACAATTGCAAACGGGAGAAAATATTATTACATCTCCTTATCCATCTATATCATTATCAAAGAAAGAAAAGTCTGCAGATTCCTTTATTCATTTCATTGCTCAAAAAAAAGGGATTGATCCAACATTGGCTACACAGGAGTTAATAGAGTATTGCCAGGATATTATCAATCTTGACCATCGTAAAGAAATAAAACTCAATCATACCGGAAAGTTTTACATAGACCATGACGGAACTTTAGACTTCAGACAAGATGAAATTCCTGAAGAATTCTTACCGGCTATAACTGTTCAAAAAGTAATTCATCCCAATTCAGTACATAGTGTAAGAGTAGGAGACCAAGAACATACCAATGATTTCATGAGAAATCAATTGAAGAATTTTGTAACCATAAAAAGAAGCACTTGGTGGGTTTGGGCAGTTCTGCTTACATTAGTTGCCGCTGCTGCAATTGTTTATCATGTTAAGTATAATCAAGTGGGTGGTTCATTTGGAAACGGTACAAAAGTGAAAACTTCTACAGAAGTAAAAACATACAGAGCGCTCAATTAAATTCAAAATATCATGATTGAATATTCAGCCTGTCCGATTTGCGATAGAAAAGCGATTGCCTATGTTCATGATGCTATAGACTATACGGTCAGTAAAAAAAAGTTCTCTATTTGGGAGTGTCACAATTGTTATTTGAGATTTACTCAGGATGTTCCTTCTCAGGATGAGATTGGACGTTATTATAAAGCCGAAGCCTATGTTTCTCATACCGATTCCAAAAAAGGGTTAATCAATAACTTATACCATAAGGTTAGAAACATTACACTGAAATCAAAAAGAAAATTGGTTCAGCAAGAAACCAATTTATCAAAAGGAAATATACTTGATGTTGGTTGTGGTACGGGTGCATTTTTAAACGAAATGAAAACAGCAGGATGGAATATCACAGGTTTAGAGCCGGATAAGAAAGCCTCAAAAAATGCTGAAAAGTTATACAAGATCAACACACAAAATCCTGAGGAACTTTTTCAATTGCCTAAAAATTCATACGATGCCATAACCATGTGGCATGTACTAGAGCACGTTCATCAATTAAATGAGTACATAAAAACTTTACACGACTTAATTCATGATAAAGGACGCATCTTTATTGCTGTTCCTAATTATACCTCATACGACGCCTCACACTATGAAGAAAATTGGGCTGCTTATGATGTTCCTCGTCATTTATATCATTTTTCTCCTCAAAGCATGGAAGTGCTATTGAATAAACATGGATTGAAATTGAAATCCATTAAGCCCATGTGGTTCGACAGCTTTTACGTGAGCATGCTGAGCCAGCACATAAAAAATAAAAAAGGGAATATCGTCATGGCATTTATCATTGGAGCCATGTCAAACATAAATGCCCTTTTCGATAAAAAGAAATGTAGCTCGGTGATTTATGTGGTGGGGAAGTAGGTTAAAAAAGTTTAAAGTTTAAGTCGCTACGCTGGTTTAATGGTTTAATGGATCAAAAGGTTTAAATCGCTGCGCTGGTTTAAGGGTTTAATGGTTCAAGAGGTTTAATGAGTTCAATAGGTTCAAAAGGTTTCATAATCTAATCGGAACCGCTTATAAAAATAACGAGGCAGCAACAATAATTCTCTAACTTCTTGAACATTTTGAACGTATTGAACCTATTAAACAAACGACAAACGACAAACCACAAACAACAAACATTACCTTGAACAAGTCAGCCTTACTAAAAGAACTTTCCGAAAATACTTACGTCACGCTACGCCCGTCTTCAATTGCCGGCATTGGCGTATTTGCGCTGATAGATATTCCTAAAGGCCGGCGTGGTTTGTTTTCAAGAGACACATCAGAATGGATAAAAATCACAAAAGAAGAGATTGCGGCTTTGCCTGAACACAGTAGATATCTGGTGGAGAATTTTTGTTTGTTTGATGAAGGGCATTATTTCGTACCAGAATACGGATTTAAAATGATGGACTTGGTGGTGTATTTAAATCATGCCGATGAACCAAATGTAATGTCTATTAATGAAGGAGAAGATTTTGAGACCTTGAGGGATATAAAAGCGGGGGAGGAATTGTTTGTGGATTATGGGGAGATAGCCCCCTCGGTCCCCCAAGGGGGAAGTTGATTGCGTTTTGTTGGGTTAGCCACGATTGCACGAATTTTTTTGCCACGAAGGCGCTAAGGCACAAAGTTTAAGTGTACAATACTTTGTGGATAGATTTTAGTTTGAAGGCAGAAAGACTATTTCATTTACTAAATCCAACTTTTACATTTTACATTGGATATTTTACATTTTACATTTATCATTGCCACGAGGCGCTAAGGCACAAAGTTTCACGAATTTTTATTTTTGAATTTATAATTTATTAACCAATTCTATAATCCTACCGTACGTTTCCTCATCCGATAATTTTTCTGGCACAAATTTTTCGCCAATTACCTTTTCGTACAACTCAATATATCGACTGCTGATTTCGTTTATCCAAGCTTCGCTCATATCTGGAACGGTTTGTCCTTCTTTACCCATGAAATTATTTTGGATCAGCCATTCTCTTAGAAATTCTTTGCTTAATTGTTTTTGTCTTTCGCCATTGGCTTGCCTTTCATCAAAACCTTCTTTAATAAAATATCTTGAAGAATCTGGTGTATGAATTTCATCCATGAGATAAATTTCATTTCCGATTTTTCCGAATTCATATTTGGTGTCTGCGAGAATCAAACCTTGTTTGTCGGCAATAGCTTTACCTCTTTCAAAAAGTTGAAGGGCGTATTGGCATAAAGTTTCCCATTCTTCTTTTGTGGCTAAACCATTGGCAATAATTTCTTCGCCTGAAATATC
>CALPIT020000134.1 GCA_943323705.2 Streptomyces griseus | reverse complement strand
GTTACAAGGGGATGTAGGAAGTGGTAAAACGATGGTCGCTTTATTATCCATGCTGATGGCTGTTGATAACGACTATCAGGCTGTATTGATGGCGCCCACTGAGATTCTAGCACAACAGCATTATAACACCATTACGGCTCAATTAAAAAATATTGACATTAGGGTTAGTTTGTTAACCGGTTCCTCAACTGCAAAACAATGTAAACCCATACTCGCAGGTTGTGAAGATGGCTCAGTGAATATTTTGATTGGAACGCACGCCATTATTGAAGACAAGGTGGTGTTTAAAAATCTTGGTTTTGCGGTTGTTGATGAACAGCACAAATTCGGCGTGGCTCAAAGAGCAAAACTTTGGAAGAAAAATTTGATTCCTCCTCATGTGCTGGTGATGACGGCGACGCCAATTCCAAGAACATTAGCATTGACAGTTTATGGCGATTTGGATTATAGCGTGATTGATGAATTGCCACCCGGTCGTGTTCCTGTAACCACTACCCATAGATTTGAAAATACCAGGTCTCAGGTGATGGATTTTATTAAAGAACAATTGGGGTTGGGCAGACAAGCTTACATCATTTATCCACTGATTGAAGAAAGCAGCAAACTTGATTATGAGAATTTGATGAAAGGGTATGAAGAGGTAAAATCCTTTTTTCCTGAGCCGAGGTATTGGATCAGTATGGTTCATGGTAAGCAAACTGCAGATCTTAAGGAGACGAATATGCAACGTTTTGCTACAAAAGATACTCATATATTAGTTGGGACTACTGTTATAGAAGTAGGCGTTAATGTTCCGAATGCAACCGTAATGGTGATTGAAAGTGCTGAAAAATTTGGACTTTCTCAATTGCACCAGTTGCGTGGCAGGGTAGGAAGGGGTGCAGATAAGAGTTATTGTATTTTATTAACAGGTTCCAAGCTTTCCAATGATGCCAGGGAAAGGTTGAAAATTATGGTGGGAACCAATGATGGATTTAAAATTGCTGAAAAAGATCTCGAATTAAGAGGTCCTGGAGACATTCAGGGAACCCGACAAAGCGGAGCGTTGCTATTTAAACTGGCAAATATTGTTGATGATAAGCCTATGTTGGAAGTAGCGCGCAATGCTGTTTCGGAGATTCTCGAAAAAGACCTGGAATTGAATTTACCAGAACACCAGTCTTTAAAAACATACATACAATCCATTAGAGGAAAAACAGGGTGGAGTAAAATTGCATAATTCCTTAAAATACGTCAACAAATCATTGACAATAATTGTTATAAGAATTAACTTCAATACAAAAACTTGAATCTGTTGCAAAAGATATTTCCATTTTTTATGTTTCTGCTTGCTTTTCAGCAAAGTATAGCCCAAATGGAATTTGTAGAAAATAAAGGTCAATGGGATCAACAAGTCAAATTTAAAGGCGATTTCACTTCAGGTTCATTTTTTCTAAGACAAAAAGGATTTTCAGTTTTACTACATAATGCTGAGGAATGGGATAAAATAGCTTCGGCTATGCATGGTCGCAATCATTCAAAAACAGCTATAGACGCAAAAATAGTTTTACATTCATTTTTTTATGATGTTGATTTTGAAGGTGCTTCTGATTTCTCCAAATGCCTACCCGATAAGCAAATTAAATCGTACAATAATTATTTTATCGGCAATGACCAATCCAAATGGAAGAGCGATTGTAAAATATTTCAGGCCGTTCAGTTTAAAAATATATATCCCAATATTGATATTCGTTATTACACAGAAGGGGATCGCTTGAAATACGATTTTATACTTTATCCTGGAGCTCGTCCTTCACAAATCGTAATGAATTATCGCGGACCTGAGAAGGTTTATACAGAGAATGATCAACTTGTTATTAAAACTACAGCAGGCGATGTAAAAGAATTATATCCTTATTGTTACCAGCCCGATCCTTCAGGAAAAAGAATACAAATTGGTTGTCATTATCAGGTTGAAAACAATAAAGTCTCTTTTAATTTGGGTAATTATGATACTACTAAAATGATGGTCATTGATCCGGCAATCATTTTTTCTTCATTTACAGGAAGTGCTGTCGATAACTGGGGCTATACGGCAACGCCCGGTCCGGATGGAAGTTTTTATGCCGGCGGCGTATCCTTTGGAAATGGTTATCTGACTTCACCTGGCGCTTATCAAACAACATACAATGGCGGTGTGCTTGAAGGTGTTTTAAAAGGACACGATATCGCTATTTTTAAATTTAATCCAAATGGTACAGACAGGTTATATGCAACATATCTTGGAGGTAACGGTAATGAACAGCCGCACAGTATGATTGTTGACGCACAAGGAAATTTAATTGTGGCGGGAAGGTCTTTCTCTGTTAATTATCCTACAACTATACCCGTTATAGGTGCTGGCGGTAATAATGATATCGTGATAACAAAATTTAATGCTACCGGGACCGCGTTGATTGGATCGGTAAAAATTGGCGGTACGGGTAATGATGGCGTCAACATCAGATCTAAATATGAATCTCCTGATGGCGCAGATAGGATTAGGCGTAATTATGGCGATGATGCAAGAAGTGAAGTCATTATTGATAATAGCAATAATATCATTTTAGCTTCGTGTACCCAATCTCGTGATTTTCCAGTTAACGGTATTTCCTTAAATACAGCTGGTTTTGGCGGCGGGCTACAAGACGGTGTTATTTTAAAATTCAATGCCAATTTATCGAATTACCTTTTTGGAAGTTACTTTGGTGGCACAGGTGATGATGCCTGCTTCGTAGCCACTTTCAACCCGGTTAATAATGATTTGTATGTTGCAGGAGGTACTACAAGTAACAATCTACCTGGAAATAAAATCGGTGCTATTTATCCAAACTATCAAGGAGGTACGACTGATGGATTTGTTGTTAAATTAAGACTTGATGGAAGTGGTATCAATAAGACAACTTACCTAGGAACAACTGGCATTGATATTGTGTATGGGTTAAAGTTTGATAGAGCCGGATTTCCTTATGTTATGGGTACTACAACGGGAGCATGGCCTATTGTAAACGCCATATACAGCAACCCCAACAGTGCACAATATATCAGTAAATTAAGACCAGATTTATCAGGGTTTATCTATTCAACAGTTTTTGGAACAGGTTCGCTTGCTCCCAATATTTCTCCAATTGGATTTTTGGTTGATCGTTGTGAAAATGTATATGTTTCAGGTTGGGGCGGAGGCATTAATGTGTTTAAAAATTATTCCAACGGCAATACAAATGGTCTACCCTTGGTAAATTCCTTGTCAGGGGCTAATGCTCCTGATGGCGAAGATTTTTATTTTTTTGTATTGAAGAAAAATGCCACTGATGTTTTATTCGGTTCTAATTTTGGGCAATTTCGTGGAACTACAGGTGATCATGTGGATGGCGGTACCAGTAGGTTTGATGAAAACGGCACCATTTATCAAGCCATGTGTGCCAATTGCAATGGTGGCGCGACATTCCCAACTACCACAGGCGCATGGAGAAGGTTGAATGGTAGTGCCAACTGCAATGAGGCTGCTGTGAAAATTGATATGAATTTTTCAGGAGTTGCAGCTGGACCACGCTCATCTATAAACGCTGTGTTTAATGATACTGCTGGTTGTGTCCCCTTTAGAGTTGATTTTTCTGATACTTTACAAAAAGCAAAAAAATATTATTGGGATTTTGGCAATGGTTTAAAAGACACCACAACAGCGCCTGATTATTCAACTTTTACCACTTACAATGCTATAGGGATTTATACAGTGAGAGTGATTGCAGAAGATTCATTAACCTGTAACATCAGAGATACTTTTTTTCTTAAAATCAAAGCGGGTGATAATTTGGCAATACTTGATTTTACAGCAGTTAAAGATTTGCCGTGCACCAGTTTGAGTTATAGTTTCAATAATTTATCAACCCCAACAAGAGGCAGTTTTAGTCCGCAAAGTTTCAGCTGGGATTATGGTGATGGTTCACCTCGTCAGACTTCCTATAATGGTTCACATAATTATCCGGCAGTTGGGACTTACACAGTCACACTCTATTTAAATGATGATATTTTCTGTAATTCACCGGATACCAAAAAATTAATTTTAAAAGTGAATCCTTTAGTGGAAGCTAAATTATCTACGCCTCCAGTTGGCTGTGTTCCATACAATGCAACATTTACAAACCTTTCAGGCACATCAGATGTTACCTGGCAATTCAGTGATGGAACGAGTAGTAATGTTGAAAATCCTGTAAAATTATTTTCTACACCAGGAACATATCAGGTACGTATAATCGCTAGAGATCCCAATACCTGTAATCAGGTGGATACTTCTGATTATTTTAGTTTTATCGTTTCTGCAAGACCCAATGCAGCATTTTCATGGCAACCCAATCCACCTGAAACCAATACACCAACACAATTCACCAATTTGTCTACAGGTGCCACACGCTACTTGTGGAATTTCGGTGATGGACAAAGTTCAACAGAAGAAAATCCGAGGTATCAATATATTTCTACTGACAATTTTAATGCTCAACTGATTGCTTATAATCAATATGAATGTACAGATACTTTTACATTGGTTGTGAGAACTTTGATTGATCCTTTGCTCGATGTTCCCAATGCGTTTACTCCCGGAAAATTCGGTGAGAATGGAGTAATCAAAGTAAAAGGATTTGGCATTTCAAAACTCGATTGGAAAATTTATAACCGATGGGGACAATTGATTTTTCAATCGAATAATATCAACAACGGCTGGGATGGAACATTCAAAGGTAAATTACAGCCTATGGATGTGTATGTGTATACTTTGGAAGCCAATTTAACTAATGGTCAGTTTGTTAAAAAAACAGGCGACATCACTTTAATCAGGTAATGAAAAATATTGTTGCTAAAATATCAAATCTACTCACAAATGATTTCAATAGAAGTCAGCATAAATTGTATGCGATTACCTTAAAACATTTTTTTACTTTTTACTTTTTACTTTTTACTTTTTCTGCTGCAGCACAAGATCTTCATTTCTCTCAATTTTTCAATTCGCCATTAAGCACCAATCCTGCCAATACAGGTTTTATCCCAGACGCAGATTATAGAATGGGAGCCCATTACAGAAATCAATATAGCAATGTCATGAACTCTCCTTATAAAACCATGAGTGTGTTTGGAGATGCGCAAGTGTTCAGAGATAAGCTCGAAAATGGCTGGATGGGTTTTGGATTTCTGGCGTTGAGTGATGTGGCCGGAAGTGGTTCACTAAAATCAACGAAAATATATAGCTCTGTCGCTTATCATCAAATGCTAGGTAGCAGCAGTTTATTAAGCGGAGGCTTCAATGTTGGTTATGTAAACAAAAGAATCGATATCAGTCGATTGAAATTCCCTGATCAGTTTGATGGTTATTTTTTCGACAGCAATTTGCCAACTTCTGTGGTGCTTGATAATAATAGTGTAACTTATCTGGATGTCCAGGCAGGAGTCAATTATGCTTTTTTTCCTAATGATGATGTTTACATAAATGCAGGATATTCCATACATCATGTCAATAAACCCAAAGAAAGCTTTTTCAATGAAACCAATGGCAACGGCTTTATTCCTATGCGACATATTGGTTTTGTTAGTGCCATCATCAAATTGAATGATCGGTTAATCTTGAAGCCGAATATTTTTTATACCAATCAGGTAAGCGCATCGGTTTTTGAATTTGGAACCCTTGCCAATATCAATCTTTCTGAAAATGGAGAGAAGCAGCTAATTGCAGGTTGTTATTACAGATGGAAGGACGCTGCGATTCCTATGCTGGGATTTCAACTCAATCAAATACAATTTACTTTCAATTATGATGCGACCATTTCAACTTTGAAAAACTTCAATCAATACAGAGGCGCAGCAGAATTCAGTGTTATTAAAAATGGTTTCTATGGCAACAAAGCAGACCGTCAATCACTTTGTCCTAGCTTCTGATAATTGATTCAACAATTTCATTTTATTAAAGTATTTTTTACGAATTTTGCCTCACAAAATTAAAATCAAAAAAGCTGCAGTCATGAGTGATTTTCATCGTATCCTTCCCTTATTAAAAGATATTTTGGGTGAAAATTATGTTTTTACTGATGATGAAAACAGAAATCATTATGCTCATGATGAAACAGAAAATCTTCATTTCTTGCCGGATATTGTTATAAAGCCAAGAACAGCTCAAGAAATCAGTGCAGTGATGAAGATTTGTAACGAAGAAAAAATTCCAGTTACGCCTAGAGGTGCTGGTACTGGATTAAGCGGCGGTGCACTACCGCAGTTTGGGGGTGTTCTCATTTCTTTTGAAAGAATGAATAACATCATTGAAATCGACGAAAGGAATTTACAAATAACTACAGAGCCAGGTGTAATTACAGAGGTGTTGCAAAATGCGGTGAAAGAAAAAGGTCTGTTTTATCCACCGGATCCGAGCAGCAAAGGCAGTTGCTTCATCGGAGGCAACATTGCCGAAAACAGCGGCGGTCCAAAGGCAGTGAAATATGGCGTTGTAAAAGATTATGTGTTGAATCTCGAAGTGGTATTGCCAACAGGTGACATCATCTGGACAGGTGCCAATGTGTTGAAAAACTCTACAGGATACAATCTCACGCAATTGATGGTAGGCAGTGAAGGTACTTTGGGATTGGTAACAAAAATTGTGTTGAAATTGATTCCTCATCCCAAGCATGACTTGTTGATGCTAGTGCCTTTCAATGATTTGGAAAAAGCAGGTGCCGCAGTTAGCGCCATTTTCAGAGCCGGCTTTACACCAAGTGCTTTGGAGTTAGTTGAAATTGATGCTTTGAAAATCGTTAGCAAATTTGTTGACAGCGCCATTGTTCCAGTAACTGATGAAATGGCAGCGCATTTGATTATCGAAGTTGACGGCAACCATTTGGAAACCTTAATGACTGAAATGGAAGCAATTGCTGGAGTACTTACAGAATTTGATTGTGGTGAAGTATTCTTTGCAGACGACGCACAACAAAAAGCAGAATTGTGGAAACTCAGAAGGAGAGCAGCTGAAGCGGTGAAGTTGGCCGGTTATACGATTGAGGAAGACACTGTTGTACCTAGAGCTGAATTGCCTGCTTTAATCAGAGGCGTTAAAGAATTGGGGAAGCAATATGATTTTCATGCGGTATGTTATGGACACGCAGGCG
>CALPIT020000133.1 GCA_943323705.2 Streptomyces griseus | reverse complement strand
ACTAGCCAGTTTACAAATCCTACAAAGTAAATAGGTAAAACTATCATCATAAAGTAGTAGCCAACTTTTGCAGTCCAGAATGCGAAGTGATCAAATGCACTCATTTTCTTGATGGGCACGATGCCGACTTTCTTTTTGAAATATTTTTGATAATCAGTTGCAAATACCCAAATGATTAAAAGTAGGCTATACAAGAACCAAACATAAATATGTTGAAACTTGTGCACTTTGTATTTCTTTTGTGTTGGGCACATTCTCAACAAAGGTTTGATTTCAATATCATCATCAACGCCGTCAATATTGGTGTAAGTATGGTGAATGATATTGTGTTTGTTCTTCCACATTTGCATGCTTGCTCCTAATCCATTTACTGAAAAGGCGGCGATTTTATTCCAGAATTTGCTATTGCTAAAGCTTTCGTGACCACCATCGTGCATCACATTAAAACCAATGCCAGCAGTTAAGCCACCCATAATCAAACATTCAAAAGCTGCTAAAGTTAGGTTAGGAGTAAAGAATACAAGATGCACGTACAGCGCGATATAAAGCGACCACATTAGAATAGCTTTGAAATACAGAGAAAAATTACCTGTTTGCTCAATTTGGTTTTCTGAGAAATACTGTTGTACTCTTTTCTTCAATTCCTGGTGGAAAGTAGATTTTGAGGTATTTCTGAATTTTGGAGTTGTCATGATTATTGGGTTAAGTATTTTGTTTGATTAAATTATCAAGATTGGAAAAACCAAGTTTCTTTTTTGAAATAAAGCCTTCTGCATATTCAACACCGATTCTAGTGCCGTGCATCTTATCTCTGTTGATGATGTATTCCAGAAATCCAGGTTTTGAAATATAGGTTTCCGGACCTTCTATGCCTGGATTGAAGAATTGTGTTTTATAAGCACGAATAGCGGCAAGTTTTTTCTCGTAAATAGGTGAGATGTCAACTAAAAAACTAGGCTCAAGGTATCTATCTTGTATGTACTGAAAAACATATTTTGGGCGCCAGTGTTGTTGTTTTTCGCCGTTTTCAAATGTTTCTATTTTGAGTAAGCCCGATAAAAATGCAGAATCTTCCACTAATTGAGAGCCTTGTCCATGATCGGGATGCCTGTCTTCGGGGGCATTGCAAATCACAATTTCTGGTCTGTATTTTCTGATTTTTTCAATGACTTTAAGTTGAGTTGCTTTGTCATTATTGAAGAATCCGTCTTGTAATTGTAAGTTTTCTCTGACATCCAACTCCATAATGGCAGCTGCATCTGAAGATTCCTGGTATCTAGTAGCAACAGTACCTCTAGATCCCAATTCACCTTCAGTTAAATCGATGATACCCGTTTTCTTGCCTAGTGATTTTTCTAAAATCAATAAGCCAGAACAACTAAGTTCAACATCATCAGGATGCGCACCAAATGCCAGGTAATCCAATTTCATTAATAAAAACTGATATTTTGAATAAAAATAAAGCCCATGCAAGTTAACTTAATTAGCTGAGAATACAGCACTTGTTTAGCATTTGTGAAGTAATTGGGAATATTCTTAATCACAAATTTTGCGACTTTGAAATTTCTGCATAACCATAAAGACGCTGTACCTCCCGGACTATTTTTTCTATGGCAAGGTCTTCGTTTTTAGAATCGTATGGTTGTTTAAGATTGCTACTAAAGAAAAAAGCTACGGTTTGATACACCCTGGCTGTCAAACCACCCTGATATTCCTTGATGATTTCATAGCAATTATTACTTGTTTCTCGGTTGATCAGCTTCATTAAAATTTTGCCCTGATAAACGGTAAGATTGGTAATAGGTGTGGTGAATTCTTTTTTTAGTTCTTTATCTCTGGAATTGATGTATTTTTTTCGTTCTTTTTTATCGGAGATATTGACAAGGTGAGCGTTGATATCATTTAGGATAATACCGGCTTTTCTGGCATATGGGTAAGTTACATAAACAGCATTTCTCAATCTGTTGTATCTGGCTAAGGCTTCTTTCTGACTATTGGTAAGACGTGATTGAACATAAATGTTGCTGAGTACACTCATTGGAATGGTGTCGCCTTGATAAATAATGGCTTGCAATTGTAAAGTATCATTAATCGATTGTTGTGAAAAAGATATTGTCGCCGATAAAATAACCAGCAAAAATAATGTAGTCGATTTTAGACTGAGACTTTTCAACATCGGAAAATGCATCGTGTAAATTTACTGAATAAAAACTTTGATTAATACGGATTTAGTAATTTTTGTAACCTGATAATGAGGAGGGGAAATGTTAAAATTTATTAAGAATGTTTGGAAGCCCCCTCTATCCCCCAAGGGGGAAGTTGATTGGTGTTTTATATTTTGATTTGTTGTCCCTAATTGTAGTTTTGCATTTATGTTCCATCGGAACATATAGTCTATAGCCCGAAATGATGATTTATGATTCGTTCCATAGGAACGTATGGTGAAATAGATAGCCACGAATTCACGAATTATTAATTCGTACAATTTTAAACCGTTTAAAAAAAATAGAAATTTAAACAGATCTCACATCTCGGTCAGAGACCTTCGTTGGCATACCAACCATTAAACCAGCGCAGCGTTTTAAACCATTAAACGTTTAAACCCCTAAGCATTCGCAAACAAAAACATATACACCAACCCAATCGTAGAAAGAATCAATATCGCAGCAGTTAATCTAGGTCCGAATTGAGCACGTTTTACCATACTGAGAATGATGCCAAACGCCATGATGATTAACCCCAGCCAAACCAAATTGATATAAGGAAATACATAGGATTTTACAGTTACAAAATCTATCAAACTTTCTGATTCTTTGATCGCCAATTTGATTTTTTGGTTATCGGTGACGCCGGCAAAACGTACATAAATATTTTGAGCATAAAGGGTGTCATCTAACTGAACAATTCCTGTGCTGCTCGCTTGTATTAAAGGCATGGCACGATAATGCATACTGTCTTTACTTACAAATGTTACATCGGCCATCAACGCCACATCATTTTCAGTGAAATGATATTTTTCATTATTGGGGTTTTTGATAACCTTATTTAAAATATAATAGCCATTTCTGTAATATCCTTTTTCCCCTTCGCCAATAACTACTTCTTTAAATAAAGCCGTATCCTTGTTTTCTTTATCATTCATCGCGAATGAAATGTAAGTAAATACATCTTTAGTCAAATAAGATTTGGTATCCGGGTTGCTGCTCATGTTGTTGTCTTTCATGATGTATACATCAGGTTTTACCACAAACTGTTCAGTTGATTTTTTATCTTTTCCTTTTTTGTCGAAATATAAAGAATAGAATTTTCTGCCAGTTTCATTACCTGAAGAATCAGAACGATAGGTGACTTCATATTCCCCCATACGAGTGGGTAAATCTCTAATTAAAGTTAGATTTTCAGTAGGATCTTCAGTTTTTTTGCCCGTTGCGTCTTCACTAACGGGAACGGTTATCCCATTTACTTTGCTGTCGCTAATTACCACTTTATTGCTACTTGAAATGAGCATACCTGCAATCATCAGAGCAAACCCTGTATGTGCAATTGAGCCACCGGCAAATTTGAAGTTGTTTTTGAGAACGATTGAAATGTACAAGGCATTGGAAATCGCTGCATAAACCATAAAGAAAAATCCGATATAAATGGCAACAAGAAATCCTATACCATGTTTTTGAAACGTAAATGGATATACAAGAAATATAATTGTACTTATTAAAGAAGCTGCAATAATTGGAATGATAATCTTTTTAAATAAATAACCTTTTGGTGTGGCTTTGTATTTCAGGTATTGTGCAATTCCAGTTAAGAATCCGATGATTACAGCAACCATGATCATCACTTTGTTATAGATGAATTCAGCATCTTCTGGCATGGCTAATGGCCCGCCATGTATTTTGATAATGAGGTCTTTTAAAAATGGTGTTTTACTATATACAGGAATCGAAGTAATGATGATGATGAACATGGATGAAAGGAAAAATACCAAAGAGCCGATGAACATAAAAAATTCCCGAGAATTCATTTCTTCTTCTTTGTGAATCGTAGGGATATGTTTAAGTCTAGAAAAAAATAATCCTAATGCGGGTAACGTGAATGTTAACACGAAGATGCCAATCATAATGTTGATGGCTTTCCCTGCTTCTGTAAATGCATGTACAGAAGTGTCTCCTAATATGCCTGTTCTTGTTAAGAAAGTTGAATACAATACAAATACAAAACTGAGTATGGCAAAAAGATAGCTTGCACTCAATGATCTTTCTGTAGACTGATAGATAAGCATGGTATGAATGCCAGCAATTAAAATTAGCCATGGAACAAGAGATGCGTTTTCTACCGGATCCCAGGCCCAGTAACCACCAAAGCTTAAGGATTCATAAGCCCATTTGCCACCCATCATGATGCCTACACCCAATACACAAGCGCTGAATAAAGCCCATGGTAAAACAGTTTTTATCCATTCTGTATGGCGCTTTGTTTGCAAGCCGGCATAAGCAAATGCGAATGGAACAATCGTTGAAGCAAATCCCAAAAACAAAATAGGAGGGTGTATTACCATCCAGTAATTTCTAAGTAATACGTTCAATCCCATACCATCTTTTACGAAATTCAAATAATCGGGTCTGGAAAATATCGGGGCTTGAATTTCGTTGCGTGTTAAGGTAAAAGGACTATTGCCAATTCTAATATCAAAAAAGTAGATACCCAAAATCATCAGCATTAAAAAAAACTGCGCAAGAGAAACGACAGACATTACTGGTGCTCGCCAAATGGTTTTTATTTGTTCGTTTTTATTGAATACGATAAACAAACCTATAACAGCATGCCATATCGACCACAACAAAAAGCTGCCTTCTTGACCTTCCCAAACACAAGCAAGCAAATATTTATATTCTAACTCTCTTGAAGCATGTTTGTATGCATACATGTATTCGTAATAGTGATGGCTGCATATAAATAAAATAACACCGAAGATGATGAAGATGCTTAATGCCTGAGTTACAAATGCAAACTTTGCAATTTTTTCCCAATTGGATTTTTCAATTAAGTCTGAGGTTCGGGATGCGGAAAAAAAAGATATCAATGAAATTAAAGAAGCTACTAAAGCTACTATGATAAACAAATGGCCAATCTGACCCGGTAATAAATGCTCGCCTTCAAATTTAATCATGCTTAATATTTTTTCCCGGTATCAGAAATATCGGTTTGTTCGTTCATGTTTTTTTCAAGATTTTTTTTGTCGTCTTTGTATTTACTTGGACATTTCAACAAAATATCTTTACAATCAAAATAGTCTTTTTGCATTTTGCCTTTCAACACCACTCGCTCGCTTTTTTCTAAATCAGTAGGCTTGCTATTGTGGTAAATGACTTTTGTGCTACCACCCAAGCTGTCTATAGCATAAAAAGAAAGATAGTTAGGGTCTTTTATCGGGTCGTACTCAATAGGTTGGGTTTTGTCTAACTTGGCAATGATGTGAACAAACTTTCCTTCTTTTTCTTTGGCAGAATTTATGGTATCATAGGTAGAAAAATCAACAGAAAATACTAGCAATCCCACAATCATGGCCGCAATTCCAATGAGGATAACAATATGCGTTTTTTTCATAATTCTGAATTTGTGGCAAAGGTAATTGAATTCGATGTTTGCGAATAGATATTTGATAATTTTAGAGAATAAAAATAATCTTCAATTATCTTTGCGGTCAATAATTAAAAATAGCTATGGCAGACTTGTCAAATTTTGATCCCAACTCTGTAGGAAATCCCAATAATAATATTTTTGGTCTCCCTTTTTCTGAAGAAGACTCCCGATTGGTAATTCTTCCTATACCTTGGGAAGTAACTGTTAGTTATAACGCAGGAACAGCAAGGGCCCCAGACCATGTTTTTACGGCTAGTTTACAAGTGGATTTGTATGATCCTGATTATAAAGATGCCTGGAAACAAGGCTTTTTTATGAGACCTTGCGATAAGAAGATTTTGATGAAAAGTGATTACCTCCGAAAAGAAGCTGAATTGTTTATCAACTTTATATCTCAGGGAGAATCTGTGGAAAGTAATAAATTCATGACTAAAACCTTAAAAGAAATCAATCAGGGCAGTTTGTTTCTGAATGATTGGGTATATGAACAAACCACAGCTTTGATGAATGCTGGAAAAATTGTCGGTTTGTTAGGCGGTGATCACAGTACTCCTTTTGGTTATTTTAAAGCCATTGCTGATAAATACAATGATTTTGGCATTCTGCAAATAGATGCCCATTGTGATTTAAGAGATACGTACGAAGGATTTAATTTTTCTCATGCGTCTATCATGCACAATGCGCTTGGTAAGATTGATGCTTTGAAAAAATTGGTTCAAGTTGGTATTAGAGATTATTGTGAGGAAGAACTAGATTATATCAACAACAGTAACGGAAGGGTAGTGACTTTCTTCGATAAAAATATCAAAGCCCGCCAATATGAAGGCGAAACTTGGAAAACCATTGCGGATGAAATTGTGAATACATTACCTCAAAACGTTTACATCAGTTTTGATATCGATGGCCTAGATCCAAAATTATGTCCACACACAGGAACACCTGTACAAGGTGGATTAGAAACTGAACAGGTTTTTTATCTGTTTCATAAAGTTCATCTATCTGGAAGAAAAATCGTAGGATTTGATTTGAATGAAGTCGGCGTAAGCCACGATGAATGGGATGAAAATGTTGGTGCGCGTGTGTTGTATAAACTTTGTAATTTACTAACGGCAAGTAATCCCGTAAATGCATAAATTCAACATCATATTGCCGGATGAAAAAAATCGTACTTATCGTTTAGTTACAGTGCTCATAGCCATTTTGAATGCTGCAGGATTTATTTATATGAAGTCTCATGTCAATAGCCCAAGCAGTGACTTTCTTACTTTGTTTGGAGGTTCTATTTTAGTTGGACAAATTGGAAATTATTTTTTTAATAAAAAAAGGAGAAAAACCAACTCGAATTTATTGTTGATAGCCATTGTTTTCGCCTCTATTTGCTGGCTTTTTCTGGGCATGATGGCTTTTGGTTTACTTGATATAACCTTCGCCTTTTTAGGTTTTATCGCATTCAGAAAATTAGAGTTGAAGTTTTTTGATGATAAAATAGAATTTCCAACATTTCCCAAAAAACAATTTAGCTGGAATGATTTGGATAATTTGATT
>CALPIT020000132.1 GCA_943323705.2 Streptomyces griseus | reverse complement strand
CGAATCACATTAACCATTAAACCAGTATAGCGTATTAAACCATTAAACCAGCACAGCGTATTAAACCATTAAACCAGCGCAGTGCATTAAACCTTCTTCTTCCCTTTAGTGAGGTGTTGTATAATTTTCCATTGTTCTTTCACAGTAGCTTTTAGCTCTTTAATCTCATCTTTTAGTTTCTTTATTTCCAGTTTCCCGTAATCGTTATTTTCATTGTTATCATTGATAACACTAAGTTGTTCTAATTTGAAATTTTCAATAGTTGCGGTATCTATTTTAAGAGCAGCTGCAATTTCCTGAAGCGTATATTTATTGATGTTTCCTGATGTTTCCAAATGTGAAATCAAAGACCTCGTTTTTCCTATCGCACTAGCAAGTTCTTCCTGGCTCATACCATGTATGCTTCTTATTCTTTTGAGTTTGTGACCAAAATGCTCCTTTTTGCTTTTCATTGGTGCAATTGACAAAAAAATGAATTGTCAAAAAGTGAATAATTTGGCAAAAAGACAATTAAAGTTTAATATTGCACTTTAATTAAATAAAATAAAAATTACAAAATGAAAAATTTATCATCTGTTTTTAATTACACTAAAATTTTGAAGATATTTCTGTTGTCTTCATTATTGTTAACTTATTTCTCAAATGCAGAAGCACAAAAAGTTAAAGATGCCAAGATAAAAGTCACTTGTTCTCAACCTGATGCTACAATCACTGTAAATGGTAAGTCTGCAGGAAATGGAGGCGCTGATGTGAAATTACTAGCAAATTCATGTATGAAAATTTCTGCAACAAAAGATGGTTATTATTCTAAGTCAGTAGAGTTTTGTAATAATGGTTTTACAAAGCTTCCCAAAGCTCATTATATAGAAATGGAAGCAGATGCTGCTTTTGAAGCATCTGTTAAAACCGATGTAGCAAATGTCGATATTAATATTAGACCTAAAAAATCACTTATTGATTCTTGGAAAGCAGTTAATTCTCTAGTTCTGCAATATATTGATGCAATTGAAGTTTCAGATAAAGAAAATTTTTATTTAAGAACCGCATGGGTAGCTAGTACTTTTAATTCTGGAATAATTAGAACAAGAATTATTATTAAGTCAGCAGGAAACGAACAATTTATTGTAAAAATATTAAGTGAAAATGCTGAACCCGGTGCAAGTATAAAAGAAGATGAGAAATTCAAAGAGTGGGATCGTGTATTGAGAAAATATTCAAAAATAATCGAAGAGTTACAGAATAGATTATAATCATAATGTGATATAAATTTTCAGTAATCAAATAGTTGATTGCCTAAATAATTCCAAGAGCCTACCAATTACCGGTGGGCTTTTCTTTTTTAAAATAACCATCTAACTTATAGCACGCATAGAATTTTATTCTATCAATATCCCAATTCGTAAATAAATATTAAACCGAACAAAACGCCTATTCAGTTATCTATTATTTATTTTTGTTTTAATTGTTATAGTTTGAAAAACAAAACATGAGCAACTTAAAGATATTTGAGAATAAAAAAGTCCGCAGTCATTATGATAGTGATAATGAAATTTGGTTTTTTTCTATAATAGATATTGTAGGAATACTTACTGAACAGCCATCTGTGCAAAGATCCAGAAACTACTGGAAGGTCTTGAAAAGCAGACTCATTAAAGAAGGCAATGAGTCGGTTACAAATTGTAACCAACTGAAATTGCAATCAGAAGACGGCAAGTTTTACAAAACTGATGTCGGATCTGTTGAACAAATATTTCGCCTCATTCAAACTATTCCATCTCCCAAAGCAGAACCCTTCAAACAATGGCTGGCTAAAGTAGGTTACGAGCGATTACAGGAGATTCAAGATCCATCATTAAGTATGGACAGGGCAAGAGAAAACTGGCAGCAGATGGGAAGAAGTGAGAAATGGATACAACAACGTATGACAGGTCAGGAAACTCGTAATAAGCTCACAGACTATTGGAAGGAAAATGAAGTAACCAAACAAAATGAATTTGCTTTTTTAACCAATATTATTCATCAAGAATGGACCGGTATTACAGTTAAAAAACATAAGAAAATAAAAGGATTAAAATCTCAAAATCTCAGAGATCATATGAGTGAAGCAGAACTGCTTTTTACCGCTTTAGCCGAACTATCAACTCGTCAAATTGCTCAAGCTGATCAGGCAAAGGGAATAACAGAGAATGCAAAAGCCAGCAAAAAGGGTGGCGCGATTGCAAAAAATGCACGGAAGGCATTGGAGTCTAAAACTGGAAAAAAAGTTGTCACCAGCGAGAGTTTTTTAACACAAACGAAAAATAAATTGAAATGATACATGTAAACTTATGACGCTCCACAAATCGATGCTCACAAAGACCTCTGACCTATTCATAAGAATCTATACTTTAGCATCATCACCAAAAAAAACCATCACCAAATTTCCAAATCATTAGAAGAGCCAATTAGCAGTAAGCTCTTCTGTTTTAATACAACCTTTTGAACTTATTGAACCCATTGAACCTTTGAAACTTATCCAAAAAAAATCTCCTACATTTATATCCTAAATTTTTATACGTGATTGTCATTCCCGAATCAGAACTCATCCTTAACCACCGAGGCGCCATTTACCATCTCAATCTCCGCCCCGAAGAAATCGCTGAAACCATCATCATCGTTGGTGATCAGGGCAGGGTTGAAAAAGTGAGTCAGCATTTCGACAGCATCGAGCATCGTTTGCAACACAGAGAATTCGTTACACATACAGGATATATTGGTAAGAAAAGAATTTCAGCTATGTCAACGGGTATTGGGCCTGATAATATTGACATTGCATTAAATGAATTGGATGCACTAGCGAATGTGGATTTCGATAAGAGAATCGTTCATCCTAATTTAACAAAACTAAACATCATCCGTTTCGGTACTTCTGGTGCATTACAACCTGATATTCCTGTTGATGCCATAGTCGCTTCAACTCATGGACTTGGTTTTGATAATGTGATGAATTATTATGTGCATGAAAAATCTGCAGATGAATTGGATATGATCAATGCGTTTATTGAACAAACAGGAATGGACACCAACATCACCATGCCTTATATTTTTAAAGGAAGTCAAAACTTGATTGATAAATTCGGAGATGATTTTTACAAAGGCATCACCGTTACAGCTCCTGGTTTTTATGGTCCACAAGGGAGAGAACTTCGTTTGAAATCTAGAACAAGAACTTTCATAGACAAGCTTGCATTGTTTTCTCATAATGGTTATCGCATTACCAATTTTGAAATGGAGTCTTCAGCAATTTTTGGATTATGCAAATTGTTGGGTCATGATTGTGTAAGTATTAATGTAGTAGTAGCTAACAGAATGATTCAGCAATATTCGAAAGATAGTCATGCGGCGGTGGATGTGATGATTGAGAGGGCGTTGGGGGTGGTGGCTGGGTTGATTTAACGCTGGGGTGGTTTTAGGGTTGAACGGTTTAAAACGCTGCGCTGGTTTAAGGGGTAAGCCGACGAAGGTCTCTGACTGAGTCATAAGAGCGTTCTTAGTTTAAGGGTTTAAAACGCTGCGCTGGTTTAATGGTTGATTGTGTTATGTTGATTGTGTTTTGCTTTTTAAGTTCTGTTTGTTGGGTTCCGGGATGTTTTTTCTGAGCCCGTTTATTTTTGTTTTTTGCAGATATCTGATTAAGCTATGAATCATTGCACTGATTCTAGAAACTAATTTCAATAAATCATCAAATTGTTTTTGAATAATATAATTTCTATCTAGTGCTCTGTACAATTGCGACCTGAGTTCACCACAACTTCCTTTTGAATATCCTAGAAACTGAATAAATTCTCCTCTAGTTCCTCTTTCAAAACCTTCTGCTATATTATCCATGATAGAACCAGATGAACCTTCTATTTGGTTAATCAATCTGAAATTGTGCTCGAATTTTTTCTCTTGAATCAAACAGCCAATTATTTTATTCAGTAATCTGCTTTCTTTCCAAACATCTAAATCCTCAAATCTTTTAATTGTTGGCATTTTTATTTTAAAATTCCAAAAACCTTATCAAACTATAATGTGAAAATCATCAATCAAATCATGTTTTTTCATACAACCCTTAAACCTTTAAACCATTAAACCCTGCCTACCGGCAGGCAGGCAGCGCAGCGATTTAAACCATTAAACCAATCAATCTCTTTCGTCTCGGTCAGAGACCTTCGTCGGCTTACCCCTTAAACCAGCGCAGCGTTTTAAACCATTCAACCGTTAAACCAGCGCAGCGAATTAAACCATTAAACCAACTCAGCGACTTAAACGATTGAACTTACCACAAATTCCTTAATTTTATAAATACATCATAAAGTGATTATGCCCCAAAACATACCCGATTTTACAGCTACTCCACGAATAGACCAAGTTGGCGTCGAAGAGCGTGCCTCAAGATTTACCAAACGCAGCATTAAAGATGAAACAAAACTTAATGGACTTAAGTTGGCGTTAAACATGATTGATTTGACAACACTCGAAGGAAAAGATACAGATGGTAAGGTAAAACAGTTGTGCTATAAAGCCATGCACTTGCATGATGCTTATCCCGGTTTGCCTACGGTTGCAGCAATCTGCGTCTATCCGTCGATGGTAGCTGTGGCCAAAAAGGCTTTAAGTGATTCAGGTATCAAAGTGGCTTCTGTAGCTACTGCATTTCCATCAGGTCAATCTACAAGAGATATAAAATTAAGAGATACGAAATTTGCTGTGAGTCAGGGTGCGGATGAAATTGACATGGTGATTTCCAGAGGTAAATTTCACCAGGGAGAATATAATTTTGTTTTTGATGAAATCGCTGCCATCAAAGAAGCTTGTGGTGATGCGAGATTGAAAGTGATTTTGGAAACAGGCGAATTGGGTACTTATGATAAAGTGCGAAAAGCCAGTGATATCGCCATGTATGCCGGCGCTGATTTCATCAAAACATCAACAGGTAAAATTCAGCCTGCAGCTACCATGCCTGTTACATTGGTGATGCTGGAAGCTATCAGAGATTTCTATTACAAAACCGGAAAGAAGATTGCCATGAAACCTGCCGGCGGCATTTCAAAAGCCAAGCAAGCACTGCATTATCTAGTGATGTTGAATGAAGTATTAGGTGAAGATTGGATGAACAATGAATGGTTCCGTTTTGGCGCTAGTAGCTTGGCTAATGATATTTTGATGCAGTTGATGAAACAGAGGACGGGATTGTATCAGTCGGCGGATTATTTTGCAAACGACTAAATAAAATTCAAACTGAATTTTATTTAGTTCAAAAAGTTTCAAAAGTTCAATTTGTTCAATAGGTTTGACAAAACAGCCTATGTCAACAATAAAAAGATTTGAAGAAATAATATCATGGAAAGAAGCGCGAGAATTAAATCGGGTTTTGAGGAAGTTAATTAAAGAAAAAAGATTTGAAAGAAATTTTGGTTTGATTTCACAAATAGAGCGTTCGGCAGGTTCTATAATGGATAACATTGCTGAAGGTTTTGAAAGAGGAGGGAATAGAGAATTTATTCAGTTTCTATATATTGCAAAAGGTTCGTGCGGAGAATTGAGGTCACAAATGTATAGAGCAGTTGATGATGGATATATAAACGAAGAAGAATTCAATTTGATTTCAAATTATTGTAACAAAATCAGCAACCTCATTTTTAAATTAATAGAATATCTAAAGAATTCAGATTTAAAAGGCCAAAAATTCAATAAAGTATAAGAGTGCAAAAAAACATTTTGAACCTCTTGAACTATTTGAACGTATTGAACCTTTTAAACCTTTTGAACAAAAAAACAAATATGGCTGCTACAAAAAAGAATACATTAAAACTCAAATTCGACAGTTCTCGCAATCTAGCGCCTGCACTTGAAAGCAAGTCGGTTGCAAAAATTGCTGAGCGTTATGATTTGTTCATCAACGGAAAGTTTGAGAAACCATCATCGAAAAAATATTTCGATACCATCAATCCGGCTAATGAAGAAAAACTATCTGCTGTAGCAGAAGCAAATGCTGCAGATGTAAACAAAGCAGTTGTAGCAGCAAGAACTGCTTATGAAAAAAGTTGGAAGAAAACAGCTCCAAAAGAAAGAGCTAAATATATTTATCGCATTGCGAGATTGATTCAAGAACATGCTAGAGAATTGGCGGTTATCGAAACATTGGATGGTGGAAAGCCCATCAGAGAAAGCCGTGATTTCGATGTGCCTACCGCTGCCAATCACTTTTTTTACTATGCAGGTTGGGCGGATAAATTGGAATATGCTTTTCCTAACAGGAACCCACAACCGCTGGGTGTAGCCGGACAAATCATTCCATGGAATTTTCCTTTGTTGATGGCCGCTTGGAAAATTGCACCGGCATTGGCTACAGGTAATACGGTTGTTTTAAAGCCAGCTGAAACGACTTCTTTAACCGCATTAAAACTCGCAGAAATTATTCAGGAAGCTGACTTACCGCCTGGAGTTGTAAATATCATTACAGGTGCAGGTGCCACAGGCGCTGCTTTGGTGAATCATCCTGATATTAATAAAATCGCATTTACTGGCTCTACAGAAGTGGGGAAATTAATTCAGAAAGCCATTGCGGGAACCAATAAAAAAGCCACGCTTGAATTGGGTGGCAAAGCTGCCAATATTATTTTTGATGATGCGCCGCTTGATCAAGCGGTTGAAGGAATTATCAATGGGATTTTCTTCAATCAGGGCCATGTTTGTTGTGCAGGCTCAAGATTGTTTGTGCAGGAATCGGTTTATAAAATCGTTTTGCAAAAATTAAAAGACAGAATGGAGACTTTGATTGTGGGTGATCCAATGGATAAGAATACAGATATCGGCGCTATCAATTCAAAACAACAACTGGAAGTCATAAATAAATATTTGAAACACGGCCAACAAGAAGGAGCAGAAATATTTCAAACTGGTTGCCTTATTCCTAAAAAAGGATTCTATTGCCGCCCGACTATTTTTACCAATGTGGCTCAATCCCATCGCATTGCACAGGAAGAAATATTTGGTCCAGTTTTGACCATTCAAACTTTCAGAACAGAAGATGAGGTGATTGAAAAAGCCAACAACACACCATTCGGTTTATCAGCAGGTGTATGGACAGACAAGGGTTCAAAGATTTTCAACATGACATCAAAATTAAAAGCCGGTGTCATTTGGGCAAATACATACAACAAATTCGATCCTGTTTCACCGTTTGGAGGGTTTAAAGAAAGTGGATTTGGTAGGGAAGGGGGATTG